>JBJSZP010000115.1:0-5817 GCA_046090365.1 Planctomycetia bacterium | reverse complement strand
AGGATGCTCTCCTCGATCCTGGCGAAACTGTTGACCCGCACGCCGGGGCCGACGATCGACCGCGTCACCCTGCCCCCGGAGAGGATCGCCCCGGGACACACGAGGCTGTCGGTGGCCTCGCCGCGGCGGGCGTCGGGCCCTTCGCCGGCGAACACGAACTTCGGCGGCGGGTAGGCCGGATGATGCGTGCGGATCGGCCATTGGTCGTCGTAGAGGTTGAGCTGTGGATCAACCTCCACGAGGTCCATGTTCGCCTCGAAGTAGGCGTCGATCGTGCCCACGTCGCGCCAGTAGGCGTCGCGCTTCCGGTTCTCGTCTCGAAACGGGAAGGCGTGGACGTCGTGCGTATCGACGACGGACGGCAGCAGGTCGTGGCCGAAGTCGTGATGGCTCGCGGGAGCATGTGCGTCGAGCCTGAGCCGTTCGAGCAGGAACGGCCACGAGAAGCAGTAGATGCCCATCGACGCCAGGCACATGTCCGGCTGCCCGGGGATCGCGGGCGGATCGGCGACCTTCTCGCGGAACGAGCGCACGCGGCCCGAGCCGTCGACCTGCATCGTGCCGAACTCCCGCGCCGCCTCCCGTGGCACCGGCAGGGCGCCGATCGTGACATCGGCGCCGCTCTCCTCGTGGGCGGCGATCAGGGCCTGGTAGTTCATCTTGTAGATGTGGTCGCCGGCGAGCACGATCACCAGCCGCGGCGCCGCCATCTCCAGCGAATAGATGTTTTGATAGACGGCATCGGCCGTGCCCTGATACCAGTTCTCGTCGACCCTCTGCTGCGGCGGCAACACGTCGAGACACTCGCCGAGGTCGCGGCAGAAGAACCGATGCCACCCCAGGTTGAGGTGCCGGTCGAGGCTGCTCGCCTTGTACTGCGTGAGCAGCAGCACACGGCGCAAGCCGCTATTGAGGCAATTGGAGAGGGCAAAGTCGACGATCCGGTAGATGCCGCCGAAGGGCACCGCCGGCTTGGCGCGGTCGCGGGTCAGCGGGTCGAGCCTCGCGCCCTTCCCGCCGGCGAGCACCACCGCCGCCACGTCCTGCATGCGCGTGGGATCCGCGTCGCGTGAACGCATGACAATTCTCCTCCCGAATTCCGCGATCCTTCGGGATGGGCCGTGTCGTCCGTCACCGGGCTGACTTCGCCACTATACGCGAGGACCCCACAGGCTGGGAAAGCCGGTTTTCGGGCCGCCAAGCGGTCTGGCACGGCCAGGGCGGGTTTCCTACGATCCCGCCCCCGTCACCTTTCCCGACAGGGCATCCCATGGCACATCGGACCAAGTCCTCCCCCCGCCGCGAACGCGACTCTGATCCGCTCGAGTCGCTCAAGCCAATGCTCGTGCTGGGGCTCTTGGGCACGATCCTGTACGGGGCCTACACGATCATCCAGCGGGGTCCCGGCGGCGCCGGCCCCGGCTGGCAGCCGCCCGGCTCCCCCGTCGCAGCCACTGCCCCGGAGGCGCCCGCATTCCAGGCTCCGGCCGTCGAGATGCCTCAGGCAGCCACGCCGCCCCCTGCTCCGGCCGCCCCTGCCGTGCCGCCGCCAGCGGTTGCGCTCCCTCCGGCGCCGATCGCCGAAACGGCACCGGACCAGCCCCCGACCTATCTCGCTGCGCAGGCCGCGTCGCCCCCCGTCACGGTGCCGCCCGCGCCCGCCGCCCCCGCTCAGCCCGACCCGCTGCCCGCCGCCCTTCCGGCCGCGCCCCTCTCGGCCGCCCCGTCCGCCGGTGGGCTTGCCGCAGCCGCAGCCTTCGCCTCCGACTGGGCCGAGGCCCACGACAAGCTCGCGGCAGGCCGCTATGCCGAGGCGTTGGCCGTGCTCTCGGTGTGGTACGACGACACGTCGCTTGGCGTCGAGGAGAGCCAGCGGCTCGACGACCTGCTCAGCCAATTGGCCGGAACCGTGATCTATTCCCAGCAGGACCTGCTCCTTCCGCCGCACATCGTGGCCGCCGGCGAGACACTCCAGTCGATCGCCGCCCCACTCGGCGTGCCGTGGCAGCTCCTGGCGAAGATCAACGGCGTCGATGATCCCGCCAAACTCATCCCTGGCGAGCAGTTGAAGGTCGTGCGTGGCCCGTTCGACGCGGTGGTGAGCGTCGCCCGCGGCCGCCTCAGCCTCCAAGTGGGCGGCAACTACGCCGGCAGCTTCCCCGTGGTCGTGGGCCGACAGGTGCAGGATCGGATCGGCGCATCGCTGGCCGTGGTCGACGTGCGGCGCGGCACGGGCGCCGGCACCGCGGGCCCCACGGCCCAGGTGGCCTACCTCGCCGGCTCCGGCGGCAAGTCGATCGTGCTCGGCGACGGCCTGTCGATCGAAGCCGTCGACGATCCGGCCCAGATCGCCGACCGTGCCCCGAGCACGAGCCTCGTGGTGGCGGCTGGCGATCTCGACGAGATCATCGACATCCTCGGCCCCGGCTCGCACGTCCTCGTGCGCAAGTAGGACAGGCTTAGCCTGTCTAAACTCAACTCCGCTGCGGCGGCGTCCGAGCCGGCGGCACAATGCTCCGTCGCCGAGGGCGATCGCTAGACCACTTCTCATAAGACCGTAGCAGCGTTCGCGTATCCGCAGTGCTTGAAGTAGCGGGTGCACTCCTGGGGCGTGAAGACAGGGACGAGTTTGCCGAGGAGGTCCCATAACTCTTGGACCGTTCTGGCTGCATCGCGTCGCAGTAGGCTTTTGAGTTTGGAGAACAGCAACTCAATCGGGTTGAAGTCTGGGCTGTATGGCGGCAAGTAGGCGACGGTCGCACCTGCCGACTCGATGGCCTCACGCACCCCGGCAACTTTGTGCGCCGCGAGATTATCCATGACGACGATGTCGCCGGGACACAGCGTTGGCACAAGTTGATTCCGGACGTAACTGAGGAAGATTTCTCCAGTCATCGCTCCATCGACGACCACTGGGGCAGTGAGGCCGTCGCTTCGGAGGGCCGCGACGAAAGTAGTCGTCTTCCAGTGGCCGTGCGGCACCTTGGCGATCAGCCGCTTGCCTCGTTCACTCCGCCCTCGGAGTCGGGCCATGCGGGTCGAGGCTGAGGTCTCATCGATGAACACCAATCGCCGAACTGGAATCCCGAGTCGTTCGGCGCGCCACAGATCGCGGCGTACTGCTACGTCCGGACGGTCCTGCTCCGCCGCACAGAGCACTTTTTTTTAAACGTGAGCCCGAGGCGGTGAAGCGATCGCGACAGGGTCGGCACGCTGAGCGGCAGTGCATAGCGCTGCTTGAGCTCATGGAGCGTGATATCTGGCTGCTCACGAACGGCATTGCGGAGCGTATCTGCGTACGCAATCCATTTCGGACGGCGGCCTGAGCCTTTGCGAGGCGTTATTTCACCACGTTCACGACGTCGTTGAAGCAACCGACGTACCCATGACTCACTGACCCGGTACTTCGTCGCTACTGCCCGTGTCTTGAGACCCTCATCGCAGTCCGCCAGCACACGCTCGCGCAGATCCATCGAATACGCTTTCATGGAGACCTCCTTCCGTGAAGGCTCCCATGTTGCCCAATCTTTCCAGAGGGCGCTAGATTGATCTGAGAAGCGCTCTAAACGCTGGCTTGTCGAAATCAAGGAGGTAGCCAAGCAGTGAATTCGTCCATACGCCACCGAGCGCGCCGTGTGCCTCAAAGAGCCGCACCTTGGCGCCCGCCCGCGCCGCTGTGATTGCAGCAGTGACGCCCGCTGGTCCCGCGCCGCAAACAATGACATCGGCATCTGCAGTCAGCGGCACGTCGCGGGCAGCCTCAGAGCACAGGCCCGTGTCTGCAGACCCGCGATCTGCGGCCCTCCCAACGGCTGCAACGCCAGTCGCTCCGGCGGCTGTCGCAGAGAGGAATCACCGACGATCGATGATGCGCATGAGGTTTGTTCTCCCGAGGCCTCAGGACCGATTTACTTTTGTTGCCGAACGTTGGCGATCAGCGACTCGCGACCTTGGACAAACCATACCGGTCGATTTTATCGCGAGTCCGCTGCATCGCTTGGTTATATCCGCCCTTGCCACGCCGATGGATCGCGGCCGCCGAACATGATCGCGAAGACCACGATCATCTCGCCCTCGATACGGTAGTGGATGACATACGGGAAGCGGCGGATGCGGAGAGATCGTACTCCATAAGCATCGACGCCTACCCACTCCGGATTTCGCTGAATCCGAGCGAGGGCCTCGGAGCACTCGACAACGAAGTCCGAGCCGAGCCCAGCGGACCTTTCCTCGTACCACCTGCGGCCGGCATCGAGATCAGCGACGACTTCGGGGCGATACCGAAGTACGAACTTCATCGACTATCCCGCAGGCGATCGAGAACCTCGTCCCATGTGAGCAACTGCTCGGGCGACCGCTCGTGAGCGGCGATCCGCCGCTGTAGTTCTGCCCGCTGTTCGGGAGAAACCTCGACTGGCGAGTCTGGCGGGATGCTGTCCCACAACGACTCGACCACGCGTAGCCGATCATGAATCGGCAGGGCCGTCAGCTCGGTAAGGGTCTGGGCTATGTCGATCATGGAGGCATCTTACCACAGATATAACGCGAGCAATCAGCGGCTCGCGGCCAATCGATCATCCAAACCCGTGGATTTTATCGCGAGTCCGCTGCATTGCTTAGTTAGCCCAGCACTTTGCCGCCGGCCTCTTCAACACCAGACATGATCCGGTCACGAACGTCCAGAGGCACGGACTCGAGAGGGATGGTCATGAACTGTGACCGTGAGAACACCAACAGCCAGAACGCGGGGAAACGCCACACGGCGGTCACTGTGGACCATGGAATCTCGGATCTTGCCAAGTCAGAAATCACGGTCAGCCCAGCATCGCCGACGGCGAGGCGTGCCTCGGGCGACTTCATGCCGCGAAGCTTGGCGAACGCTTGGCGATATTGAGTCCAAAACAACGCCGCTGGAATCACGACCCCGAAAATGAGCACTGCACCAAGAACACCGATCAGCCATGAGGGGTCGCCTTGCCACACGAGGTAACCGACACACAGGGAAACGGCAGCAAGGGCGAGCAGGTAACGGAGCCCGACGGTACGCCACCAAAACCCGAACACTGCGCTTCGCACAAGCGCCGGGCTGAATCGCAGCGTGTATTCGCCTGTCGTCATGGCTAACGTCGGCGTTGAGCAGCTCGCGGCCAACAGACGAACCATACCGCAGAACGCGATCGCGAGCCGGCTCCAACGCCTGGTTCGGCCAGAAAAAGAAGGACGGGGCAGACCTGGGAAGTCTTTTCTCTCGTCGCCTTATTGGGCTCTCAAGTCATCGATCCGTGCCTTCACGCCGTCTTTGTCAATCAACGGATCATCAAGCTCCAGCATCCTCATCCACACCTTGATGGAGGCAGCCTTTTCTCCCTTCGCTTCAAATGCACGCGCAAGCGCACTTAACGCCACGGGATCATCCGACTCGCCGTTTTCCGCTGCCTTCATCGCCGTCACGAGCACAAAGTCCATGTCGAGCTTGGATTTGTCTGAGCCGCTCAGAAGTTGGCCGACCAGTTGTCCCATCAGCCTTGGATCAGTGGATTCGGCCAGGACTTGCTTGACGAACCGGTTTGCGGATTCGTAGTCGCCCTGCCCGATGAACGCCTGGACTCGCGTCGTGTGGTTCAACGGCGTGCTGAAAGAATCAACCGCGTGCATTTTGTCGAGGATCGCAAGTACTCTCTGCCATTGCTTGGCGCCTTTGGCCGCACCAAGCTCACGATCCAGTTCCTCAAAAGTCCTGTCGATTTCTGCCTGCTTGGCGGCATCGTAGGTTCCCGCCACAACGGCGTGCAATGGACCATCGACTCGCATTGGGTG
>JBJSZP010000114.1:0-6027 GCA_046090365.1 Planctomycetia bacterium | reverse complement strand
ATCGACGCGGCTTCCTCGAGATTGCGCTTGGTTCGTTCATGGCGATGGGGTTCACCGCGCTCTCGGTGACGGGAGGGCTTTTCACCCTCGGCCTGGCCCGGTTCATGTTCCCCAACGTGCTCGCCGAGCCGCCAAGCCGGTTCAAGGTGGGCTTCAAGGAGGGCTTCCCGACCGGAAAGGTGGAAACGAAGTTCGTGGCCCAGTATGGCGTGTGGGTCGTCAACAGCGACGTCGCCGGGCAGCAGCAGATCTACGCCCTCAAGACCGTCTGCACCCATCTCGGCTGCACGCCCAACTGGCTGGAGGCGGAGCAGAAGTTCAAGTGCCCGTGCCACGGCAGCGGCTTCTACAAGGACGGCGTCAACTTCGAGGGACCGGCCCCGCGTCCTCTCGAGCGTTACGCGATCCGCGTCTCCGACGACGGCCAGCTCGAAATCGACAAGAGCCGCACGTTCCAGGAAGAGCTCGGCCAGTGGGCCGACCCCGATTCCTACATCACCGTCTGACACACAGGTCCAGCACGCAGAGATCCAGGAAGCGACCGACCCATGGCCATCGGCGAAACCATCCGCAACTCCCAGATCTGGAAGAGCATCTTCCGCCATCCGATGCCGCTCGACCGGCGGAATCGGATCGTGGTGATGCTCACCAACTTCTTCCTCCACCTCCACCCGGTGTCGATCAAGAAGCAGGGGATCGCGCTCTCGTTCACCTGGTGCATGGGCGGCGTGACCTTCTTCCTGTTCCTCGTGGAGACGGTCACGGGCGTGCTGTTGATGTTCTATTACCGGCCCACGCTCGAGTGGGCCTACAACGACATCCTCGCCCTGCGCGACGTGACGAGCCTCGGCATCCTCCGCGAACTGCACCGCTGGGGGGCGCACGCGATGGTGATCACGACGTGGCTGCACATGTATCGCGTGTTCCTCACGGGCAGCTACAAGCCGCCACGAGAGTTCAACTGGGTGATCGGCGTGATCCTCCTCCTGCTCACGCTCCTGCTCTCGTTCACCGGCTACCTGTTGCCCTGGGATCAGCTCGCCATCTGGGCCATCACGGTGGGCTCGAACATGGCCCGGGCCACGCCGATCCTCGGCTACGAGGGCCCGGGGCAGCAGCTGCTCACGATCGGCGGGATCGACATGATCACCGACGCCTCCGACGCACGGTTCGGCCTGCTCGGTGCCCGGTTCGTGGGCGAGGAGACGCTCAACCGGTTCTACGTGCTCCACTGCATCGCCATCCCGCTCGCGGTGGCCCTGCTCCTGGCGATCCATTTCTGGCGCGTGCGAAAGGACGGCGGCATCAGCGGCCCGCTGTAGGCCCACACCCATGCATTCCTCCAGCCTGTTTCTCAAAGACGTCGCGGGGTTCCTCGGCTCCTACTACACGGGCCTGGCGATCATGAACGCGGTCGCCGCGATCATCCTGTGGCGCAAGAAGGGGCAGCCGGGCTGGGCGATCGTGTGGTCGGTCTTCGCCGGCGTGATGATGGTGCTCGCCGGCCTCGCCCTCTCCGGCTCCGAATCGCTCGTGCCGGCGCTGCCGCAGACCGCCCGGGCCCTCGTCAACACGCTCTCGGGCCCGGTGCTCTACACGCTCGGCACCACGGCGCTGTTCGCGATCCTGTTCATCTTCCGCAAGTTCTTCGTCCAGCCGATGGTCGCCTGGACGATCCTCAACGCGATGCTCCTCCTCATGGGGCTCTCGATGGCCGACGCGAACTTCGCGTCGATCGTGATGAAGCCCGACAACGTGCCGATCGTGGGGCTCGTGTTCCTGCTCGCGTTCTTCACCTGGGTGGCGACGAAGCAGGCCGTGGTCAACGACGAGCGGATCGCCCGCGGCGAGCCGCCGATGGAGAAGCTCAACGACGAGAAGGTGCTCGTGTGGCCCGACCTCGTGTACACGGAGCTGATCTGCATGGTCGCCGTGTCGGCCTTCCTGCTCGTGTGGGCGATCGCCCTGCCGGCCCCGCTCGAAGAGCCCGCCTCGAGCGTGAAGACGCCCAACCCGTCGAAGGCCCCGTGGTACTTCCTCGGGCTCCAGGAAATGCTCGTGTACTTCGACCCGTGGTACGCCGGCGTGGTGCTGCCGAGCCTGGTGGTGTTCGGCCTGATGGCGATGCCGTATCTCGACTTCAACAAGAAGGGCAACGGCTACTACTCGATCGAGGAGCGGAAGTTCAGTTACCTCGTGTATCAGTTCGGCTTCTTCGAGCTCTGGATCACGCTCATCATCCTCGGCACGTTCCTCCGCGGGCCCAACTGGAACTTCTACGGGCCGTTCGAGTATTGGACGCCGTACAAGGTCGAGGTGCTCAACAACGTCGACCTGCCGCAGATGTTCTGGGTGAACCTGCTCGACAGGCCGCTGCCGCGGGCGCCGCAGGGCGCCGGCACGCTCGTGCAGATCGGCTACATCCTCCTGCGGGAGGCGCCCGGGCTCCTGCTGCTCGGGGCCTACCTGCTCCTCCTGCCGCCGCTCCTGGCCGTGACCGTGTTCCGCGGCTTCTTCGCCAAGATGGGCTTCGTGCGCTACATGATCATGGCGAACCTGATGCTGCTCATGCTGTCGCTGCCCCTGAAGATGATCCTCCGCTGGACGCTCAACCTGAAATACCTCGTCAGCATCCCCGAATTCTCGCTCAATTTTTAGCGCCGGGCTTCGGCTTCGCGCCCGGCTTGACGTGATTTCAACCTCGTAACGCCCTTCGCTCACCACCGAAATCATGCCTGCAACAGAACAGACCTGGCGGAACCTGAAAGTGCTGCACGTCGTGTTCGGCGTGACGGCGATCCTGCTGCTCCTCAGCACCGTGGCGATGCTGGCCGTCGACCACAACCGCCCCTGGAAGAAATACCAGCGGGAGTTCCGGGCGCTCGAGACCTGGTCGGCCGCGGCCCGCGTCGACGAGCAGGACTCGCGGACCTACGCCGAGAAGTCGGCGGCGCTCGACACCGCGCTGGCCGACGCCCGGCGGGCCGACCTCGACCCCGGCCTCGTGAAGACGTTCCTCGACCAGGTGCGCACGGTGCCCGCCGACGCCGAGGCCGCCGATCGGGCCCAGCTCGACGTCGACATGCTCCGCCAGCAGACCGACCCGGCCGAGCGGCTCGCCCTCCGGGGCGACCTCCTCGAGCGGTTCCGCGACATCGCCAAGCGGGCCAAGTTCCGGGAAGACCTCCTCGCCGGCCAGCTCAAGCTCCGCAAGGCCGAACTCGACAAGAACCGCGCCGACTACGAACTCGCCGTTGCCGACGACGCTCCGCAGGAGAAGCTCGACAGCCTCCTCGCGCTCGCCGACGCGAAGCGTGTGGAGGTGAACGCATCCACGCTCGAAAACCAGGCCGCCACCACCCACCGTAAGGCGCTCGAAGCCACGCTCCGCCGGCTGACGGCCGAGGAAGACGCCGCGGCGAAGGCGCTCGCTGACCACCGCCAGAAGCTCGGCCAGCTCACGAAGACGCTCAAGGACCGGGCCCCGAACGTGGGCAAGTCGGTGCTCGAGCTGCCCGTGCTCGACGCCTTCAACGGCCCCTTGCGCGTCGACCAGATCTGGCTGCCGCAGCTCACGCTCAACAACAACTTCCGCGACGTCGCCCGCTTCGACCGCTGCACCACCTGCCACAAGGGGATGGACAAGTCGCTGCCGGGGCAGCCCACCGAGCCCGCCTACTGCGAGCGCACGGCGGTCGCGGTGTCGCTGCCGACGCCCGAGACGGCCCCCGGCGCCCCGACGGGCGACGCCAACGAGCAGCTCGAGCAGGCCTACGGCTTCCAGCTCGCCCCGCGCGGCCTGTTCCGCGCCGAAGACCCGACCGTGAGCGTGGTGCTCCCGGAGTCGCCGGCCGCCAAGGCGGGCCTGATGCCCGGCGACGTGATCACCGCGATCGGCGGCGGAAAGACGCTCGCCCGGGGCGTCGCCGTGGCGGCGCTACTGGAGTCGCCCTCGTGGGGCCGTCCACTCGAGCTCACCGTGCAGCGCGGCGTGCCGCAGCCCTACTCCACGCACCCCCGGCTCGACCTGTTCGTCGGCTCCACGAGCCCCCACCCGATGCAGACCTTCGGCTGCACGATCTGCCACCAGGGGCAGGGGAGCGCCACGAGCTTCAAGTGGGCCTCGCACACGCCGAACACGCCCAAGCAGGCCCACGAGTGGCACGACGAGCACGGCTGGTTCAACAACCACCACTGGATCTTCCCGATGCTGCCCAAGCGGTTCGAGGAGTCGAGCTGCCTGAAGTGCCACCACCAGGTCGTGGACCTCGAGCCGAGCGAGAAGTTCCCCGAGCCGCCGGCGCCGAAGCTCGTCGAGGGCTACCACTTGATCCGCCAATACGGCTGCTACGGTTGCCACGAGATCAACGGCTGGTCCGGGCCCGACAAGCGGATCGGCCCCGACATGCGGCTCGCGCCCAACTATCACGAGGTGGCCGAGTGGCTGGCCACCGACCCCGGCCTCACGGCCCTCGGGCCGACCGTCGGCCGCTGGGTCGACGAGGTGCGGTCGAGCCCCGACGGCTCCCAGGCCCGCGATCGCCTGCGCGACGCGATCGAGCGCGATGCGGCCGCCGGAGCCGACGCCAAGCTCTCGAAGCGGTCGCACGAACTGGCCGCGCTCCTCAAGGAGCCGGAGACCCCGGGCACGCTGCCCAAGGTCGGCCCGTCGCTGCGGCACGTGGCGAGCAAGGTGGGCTTCGACTGGCTCTATTCGTGGCTCCGCAACCCGCAGGACTTCCGCCCGTCGACGAAGATGCCGCGGTTCTTCGGCCTGTGGGAGCACCTCTCCGCCAAGGGACTCGACGAGTCGCAGCGGTACGAGCCGATCGAGATCCGCTCGATGATCAACTACCTGGTGGGCGCAAGCGCCCCCTTCGACTATGTGCAGCCCTACGAGGGCATCACGGCCCAGCCCGACGTGGAGCGGGGCAGGAAGGTGGTGCAGGTCCGCGGCTGTCTCGCCTGCCATCAGCACGCCGACTTCCCGGAGGCCACGAGCACGCATGGGCCGAACCTGTCGCGGATCGGCGCGAAGGTGGCCTCGCACCCCAACGGCCAGGCGTGGCTCTACAGTTGGCTCCGCGAGCCCGCCCACTATCACCCCAAGACGATCATGCCCAACGTGCTCCTCGAGCCGGTCACGCTGGCCGACGGCACCGTGAGCGATCCCGCCGCCGACGCGGTGGCGTATCTGCTCACCTCGACCGAAAACTGGAAGCCGACCGACGTCCCTGCGGCCAATTCCCTCACGGCCGAGGAGCGGAAGGCGACCGAAGAGCTCGCGCTCATGTATCTCAAGGACCGGTTCCCGGCCGTCCGCGCCGAGGAAGTCCTCAAGAACGGCCTTGGCCCCGACCAGGCGGCGATCCAGGGCGACGAGCGGATGCTGCTCGGCATGAACGACGCCAACAAGGACGGCGTGCTCCTCAACTACGTCGGCAAGAAGACGCTCGCGAAGCTCGCCTGCTACTCCTGCCACGACATCCCCGGTTTCGAGGACGGCAAGGCCGCCGGTGCGGCGCTCGCCGACTGGGGCCGGAAGGAGCCGTCGAAGATCGCATTCGAGCAGGTCGCGCACTTCGTGATGCACCAGCTCGAGCACGGTCACGGCGGCCACCACGGCCATGACAGCCATGACAGCCACGCGGCCGACGCCAAACCCGCCGACGGGAAGACGCCCGCCGACGAGCCGCTCGCGCCCGATCTCGCCTACGCCGCGCCGCCCGCCAAGCACGTGAGCCCCGAGTCGGTCGATCCCGACACGGGCTTCTTCCTCGAGAAGCTGCTCGCCCACGAGCGCGAGGGCTTCCTTTGGCAGAAGCTCCGCCAGCCGCGCAGCTACGACTACAAAAAGGCGGAGAACAAGTCCTACAACGAGCGCTACCGGATGCCGCAGTTCCCGTTCAACGCGGAGCAGCGGGAGGCCGTGATGACGTTCGTGCTCGGGCTCGTGGCCGAGCCGCCGGCGCCGCAGTTCATCTACAAGCCCTCGCCCCGCGAGGAGGCCCGGCTCAAGGGGCTCGT
>JBJSZP010000113.1:0-3818 GCA_046090365.1 Planctomycetia bacterium | reverse complement strand
CTGGGAAAGCCCCCCGAACCGGCGCTCGCGGCCCGCGAACGACCGGATCGCATCATCGAGGTGCGCTTCCGTGAATTCGGGCCAGCAGGTGTCGGTGACCCACAACTCCGCGTAACTGCTCTGCCAGAGGAGGAAGTTGCTCAGCCGCATTTCGCCGGCGGTGCGGATCACGAGGTCGGGGTCGGGCATGCCGGCCGTGTCGAGCCGCGCGGCGAGCATTTCCTCGGTGATCGCCGCGGGGTCGAGGCGGCCGGCCGCGCACTCCTCCGCGAGGGCTCGGGCGGCGGCCGCGATCTCGGCCCGCGACCCGTAGTTGACGGCCAGGCACAGCCGCATGCCGTCGTTGCCGGCGCACATCGCCGTCGTGCGGTCGAGCGCGGCGAGCGTGGCCTCCGGCAGTCCGGCGCGGCTGCCGATCATCACCACGCGGATCCCCTCGCGCATCAGGAGCGAGCGTTCCTCGATCAGATATTGCTCGAGCAGGTGCATGAGAAAGTCGAGCTCGGCCGCGGGCCGGCGCCAGTTTTCGCTCGACAGGCAGTAGAGCGTGAGCTGCTCGACCCCGAGCCGGGCACAGTGCTCCGTGACGCGCCGCACCGTGGCCACGCCGCGCCGGTGCCCCTCGATCCGCGGCAGGCCCCGCTGCCGTGCCCAGCGGCCGTTCCCGTCCATGATGATGGCGATGTGCCGCGGCAGGCCGTCCGCGCCGGTGGCCGTCACGCGTTCGCCGGCGCGGGATGCTGGTGTCGTGGCCATGCGTTCGGCTTCGAGGGGGCGGCGCAGAAGATCGTCTGATCGCGGTCGGGCCCGACCGACACCACCGTCACGGGCCGGCCGAGGAGTTCGCCGATCCGGGCCAGGTAGCGGCGGGCGTTTTCCGGCAGATCATCATAGCGCCGCACGCCGGTGAGTTCCTCCCGCCAGCCGGGAAGGGTCTCGTAGACCGGCTCCGCCCGCTTGAGGTCGTCGACGTGGCTGGGGAACTGCGTCACCCGCCTGCCGTCGACCAGGTAGGCCGAGCAGATCGCCAGTTCGTCGAAGCCCGAGAGCACGTCGAGGAGCATCACGGCCAGTTCGTCGACGCCCGAGAGCCGCGCGGTGTAGCGGGCGGCCACGGCGTCGAACCAGCCGCAGCGCCGTGGACGCTTCGTCACGGTGCCGTATTCGTGGCCGCGGTCGCGGATCCGCTGGCCGGTGGCGTTGTCCTGCTCGGTCGGCATCGGGCCGCCGCCGACCCGCGTCGAGTAGGCCTTCACGACGCCGATCACCCGCTCGATCCACCGGCCCGGCACGCCGGAGCCATTGGAGATGCCGACGCCCGACGAGTTGCTGCTCGTCACGAACGGATACGTGCCGTGGTCGACGTCGAGGAGCGCGCCCTGGGCTCCCTCGAAGAGCACCTTGCGGCCCGCCTCGACGGCGTCGAGGAGATACGAGGTCGTGTCGCACACGAACGGCCGCAGCCGCTCGGCATACTGCCGATACTGCTCGTGGATCGCATCCACGTCGAATGCCGTCCCGAGCAGCTTGGCCTTGAGGCCCGCGATGTGATCGAGCTGGCCGCGGAACTCGGGCCGGTAGAGATCGCCGAGCCGGATCGCGAGCGAGCGGCCCACTTTGTCGCGGTAACACGGGCCGATGCCGCGGCCGGTGGTGCCGATCGGCTCGCCGCCGGAGAGGCTGCCGTCGAGAAGCTTGTCTTCGGCCACGTGCCAGGGAAACACGACATGCGCCCGGTCGCTCATGAGCAACTTGCCCGCGATCCGCACACCGCGCCCCTCGAGGCCGTCGATCTCCTTGATCACGGCGGCCGGGTCGAGCACCACGCCGCCGGTGACCACGCAACTCACGCTGTCGCGCAGGATGCCGCTGGGGATCAGCGAGAGCTTCCAGGTCTGGCCGTTCGACACGACCGTGTGGCCCGCGTTGGCCCCGCCGGCGTAGCGGACGACGATCTCATGCTGCTCGGTGAGGATGTCGACGAGCTTGCCTTTGGCCTCGTCACCCCACTGCAGACCGACGACGCATGTGCCGGGCACTTCTGGAAGGTCCTCACGCTGGAAACGACGGCGCTCGCCTCGCGGAGGCTGCCGTCATGAGGCCTCCCCACAAAGCATAAAACTCGCGGAAACCCGGTCAAGGGACGCCGCGTCACATGGGCTGCCCCACTTCGATTCCTTCCTGGGCGACCAGCCGTGCGAATGGATCGCCGCCCGCGAGGCGCCGCCGCCACTCGGTTTCGGTCCATCCCACCGGGTCGATCTCGCCGAGGCCATCGCGGTGGTCGCCGAGCAGGTCGATCCGCTCGCGAATCGCGGCTGGCAGATCGTCGCTGATGACGAGCAGGTCGGTGTCGCTGCCGATGCCGAAGGCCCGCCGGCCCACGGAGCCGAAGACGACTCCCCGCACGTGCGTCAGCGGGAGCCTGGCCAGATATTCCCTCACCCTCTCCAGCCGCCATGCAAGCGACAGGCTGGGTGACTCACGCCACGCAACGTCAGGGCCTGGCTGGATCACTCGGCACCTCGCGTTCCAGATGGGCGATGATCCCCGCCGCACACTCCACGTGTGCGACCGCGTCGGCCTGATCGAAGTATTCGTGGGGGCTGCCGCGATCGTAGACGTCGGGATACCGCGTCGGAATGTAGGCCTTGTCGAGTTCACGGGCGCAGCGGGCGAGATGTTCGGGCACGTCCACCACGGCGGCCGCAAGCAGCGACACGACCGAGTGACCGGTGGCGAGCCCCCCGCCGGCACGGGTGAAGCCCTTGGCGGCCATCTCCGCCGCCTGCTGCGACTTGAAGCAGGCCCAGGCAAAGTCGCCGTCGGCGATGTCTCTGCGGGCCGACGACAGCGTGTGCAAAGCCTGCGACAAATACCTGGCCCACTCGGAATGATTGAACATACATACACAGGATACCGACGAAGGAAATCAGTGTCGAACCGACGTGGTACCGTACGTGCATGAAACAAGCCCCCGGGAAGGTGTATCACGTCGCGGCCGCCGAGCAGGGCCGCACGCTCGCGGCGCTCCTGCGCGAGAAGCTCGGCGCGAGCTGGGGCCGCGTGCAGAAGCTCGTGCGGTCGCGGCACGTGATGATCCACGGCAACATCTGCACCGACGTGGCCCGGCGGCTCAAAGAGGGCGAAGTGGTGAAGGTGCTCGACGCGGCCGCCGCCGCGCCGCCCAAGGCCGACGACGTGCGGATCGTGCATCTCGACGACCAGGTGGTGGTGGTCGACAAGCCGACGGGCATCACCACGACGCGCCACTCTGAAGAGTTGTCGTGGCCGGCCCGGCGGCGGCAGGTGCAGCCCACGCTCGACGAGATGGTGCCCGATGCGATTGGCCGGTATCTCGCGCGGCGGTTCGGGGCCCGCGGGGCGAAGCCGCGGCGGCAGCCGCCGGTGCGGGCCGTGCACCGGATCGACCGCGAGACGAGCGGCCTCGTGGTGTTTGCCCGCACGGTGCCGGCCGAGCGGATCCTGGCCGAGCAGTTTCGGGCCCACACCACGCACCGGCGCTACCTCGCGCTCTGCGTGGGGCGGGTGGGGGCGGGCACGATCCGCACGAACCTCGTGCGCGACCGCGGCGACGGCCGGCGCGGGTCGAGCGGCACCGAAGAAGGAAAACCCTCGGTCACGCACGTGAAGCCGCTCGAGCACTTCGGCGACGCCTACACGCTCGTGGAATGCCGCCTGGAGACGGGCCGCACGCACCAGATCCGGATCCACATGGCGGAGACGGGGCACCCCGTCTGCGGCGAGCGGGTGTACTCGGCGCCGCGGCATTTCGAGATCGCGGACGAGTCGCAGGC
>JBJSZP010000112.1:0-10042 GCA_046090365.1 Planctomycetia bacterium | reverse complement strand
GCGATGGGGCCGAGCAGGACGTCGGCCTTGCCGGCCGGGAGCACCTCGAGGAGCGCGGCCACGGAGGGCACCTTCACGAAATCCGTCTCCGCGCCGAGCCGGCCCGCGAGATCCTCCCAGATGTCGACCATCACGCCGACGGGTCGGTCGCCGTCCCACTCCACGGCCGAGGCGATCGGCGTCGCGGCGACGCGGAGCCGCTGTGGCAGCTTCTCGTCGGCTTCCGCGCGGGCGGGCCCGAACACGGCGCACAGGCAGGCGATCAGCAGGCAGCGGGAAGCCTTCATGCGGAATCCTCCGGGAAACGGACGCGTGTCGAGAGGGCTACGCACACGGAGCCGACCGCCACCGCGGCCGCCGCCGCGACGAGTGCCTCCGGGGGCACGAGGGCGCCTGCGGGTGTGCCGCCGGCCACCATATCGACCGCTTCGGAGCCACCTGCCAGATGGAGAATCGCGAGCGGCATGCTGTTGTGGGCGAGATGGCAGACGACGGCCGGCAGCAGGCTGCGCGTGGCCACCACGAGCGCGCCGAGGACGAGCCCGAGCACGAACGTCTGCGGCATCCGTTCGGGCAGCAGGTGGAACACCGCGAAGAAGGCGGCCTGCGCGACGATGGCCCACGCCCGGCGGCCCGGTGGAGGAGTGCTGCCGAGGAACGAGGCGAGCGTCCAGCCGCGAAAGAGCAGTTCCTCGCACACGGCCGGCAGGAGCGCCATCAGGGCCCACGCCACCCACCACGGCTGCGTGCGCATGAGCGTAAGCAGCCGAGCAGAAAGTGCCTGCGTCTCTGGCGAGGCAGTGCCTTCGCCCCAGGCGAGGATCGCCGCGGCGCCGAGCACGAACAGGCCGCCGCCGACGAGCGTCGCCCCGACGAGCGTGAGGAGCGACCGCTGCAGGCCGCCCGGCCACGCGACGCCGAACGTGTCTCGCCAGTCGACCCGCTGCCACCAGAACGCGGCCAGGAGTGGAATCACCACCGCGCCAAGCTGCTGCAGTGGGATCGCGCGCACGAGATCGTCGGGTGCAAAACCCTGCGTGTACCACAGCCCGGCGAGGCCGGCCACGATCGGCAACAGCCCCTGGATGATCGTCGGCCGCGGACGGGGGCCGGGCCGGGCGAGGGCCGAGCCGGCGGCGTCGGGCCCACGAAAGAGCACGTCTTCATCGGCGAGCGTGAGCGCCGTGAGCTTGAGCAGCAGCCACGTGAGCACCGCCGACGAGGCGAGCGACAGGCACAGGCCGGCGACGATGCCCGGGGCCGACGCCCCCGCTTCGCCGTCCGTGCCGAGCGCCGCCCGCGCCACGACCACCTGCCCCGCGAAGGGCATCGCCGCAAGCGGGCCGTCGCCCCGCATGCCGGGCAGGAGCGCGGTGCCCGCGATGGCGCTCACGAGCAGGATCACGGGCGTGAGCGTGTTCTGGGCCTCCTTGCCGCTCTTCGAGGCGGTGGTCACGGCCAGGCAGGTGGCTGCGGCCAGGGCTGCGAGGCCGATGTAGCCGAGACATGTCACCGCGATCGCGGCGAGGGCCGCCCCCTGGGGCAACTGGGCCACGATCCCCTGCGGAAGAAACCGCAGTGACACGGCGGCCGTCGCGGCGATCGAGACGACATTTGCCAGGAGCGTGGCGAGCGTCACGGCGAACACGGCGAGAAATTTTCCTCCCACGATCTCGGTGAGGCCGCAGGGGGCGATGAGGAGCGTTTCGATCGTGCCGCGCTCCTTTTCGCCGGCGATCGCGTCGATGGCGGGGTAGAACGCCCCGGTGAGCGTGAGCACCGTGAGCAGCACGAGCACGCCGCCGGCGAGCGTCGACGTCACGTTGTGGGCCGGCGGTGGCGCGACATCGGCTGGAAACGACACCGCGAGCGGAGCCAGTACCGTCGCCGGCAGGCCCGCCTGCTGGACGCGGTCGCGGGCAAGATCGCGGGCGACCGACCGCATGAACGCCCCGAACTGCTCCCGCACGAGGTGGCCGGCGGGTTTGCCGGGGGCCATCCGCACGGGGAGTTTCACGGTGTCGGTGCCTGCGAGATCGGCACCGAGCCCGGGGGCCGCCTCGATCCAGGCGTCGATCGCTCCCTGCTCCATGAGCGATGTGGCGCTCGCTCCATCGACGCCCACGATCTCGATGCCCGCAGGCCAGCCCTCGCGCTCGGCCTGCGGCGTGTCGCCGAGCGTGCGCTCGAGGAGGCCCGCGAGAAGCGGGGCGTCTCTTCCCGACAGGCCGACGCGAATCCCCACGGGAGCCGTCCGGGCGTCGATCTCCGCCGATGCCGTCCGCAGCCCGAGGGCGGTTGCCAGCGCAAGGATCGGGTAGGTCGCCATCGGGAGGAGGAGCGTGATCACGAGCGTGCGCCGATCGCGCAGAAACTCGAGCAGATCGCGGCGGGCGATCGCGAGCGCGGCCTGGAGCCGCGACGGACTGGACGGCTCCGCACTCATGCCGCCGCGCCCCCGCCCGCGTGGCCGATCGCCTCGAAGAAGGCTTCCTCGAGTTCGCCGTCTCGGCCGTCGAGGAGGCGGGTGACGAGCTCGATGCGGGTGCCCGCCGCGACGACGCCACCGTCGTGCACGATCACGAACCGGTCGCACCGGGCCTCGATCTCGTGGAGGCGGTGCGTGGAGAGGAGGATGGCGCGGCCCTCCGCCCGGAGGTCGCCGAGCAGAAGGAGCAGGTCGCGGGCCCCGATCACGTCGAGGGCGCTGGTCGGCTCGTCGAGCACGAGCGCGGGCGGATCGTGCACGAGCGCCCGCCCGAGCGACACCCGCTGCCGCTGCCCCGACGAGAGCCGCCCCGCGGGCCGGTCGGCACAGCCGCGGAGATCGAGCCGGTCGAGCAGCCTGCCGACGCGGCCCGGCACCTCGTCGGCCGCGATGCCGTGGAGCATCCCGAACGACGAAAGGATCTCGCGCGGCGTGAGGCGGTCGGGAACGCCGGTCGTGGCGGACACGTAGCCCAGCCGCCGCCGCACGCCGACCGGATCGGCGCACACGTCGCAGCCGGCCACCCGCGCCGTGCCGCCCGTGGGCTTGAGCAGCGTGGCGAGCATCCGCAGCGTCGTGGTCTTGCCAGCCCCGTTGGCCCCGAGCAGGCCGACCATCTCGCCGGCCTGCACCGCGAACGACACGCCATTCACGGCCCTCACGACGCGGCCGTCACCGGCCTGATAGTGCTTCACCAGTCCGGCGGCCTCGATCATGGGCTCGGGCGGCACGCTACTGCTCCATGACCTCGGCTTCCTTCGCCTTGGCGAGGTCGCCCACCTTGGCCTCGTACTTCTTCGTGAGCTCCTGCACCTCCTCCTTCACCGAGTCGCACTCGTCTTCGGTGAGGGTGCCGTCGTCCTTCTCGGTGTCGGCCGCCTTGTTGCCGTCGCGGCGGACGTTGCGGATCGCCACGCGGGCCTCCTCGGCCAGTTCCTTGATGCGGGCCGTCATCTTCTTGCGGACGTCGGTCGAGAGCGCGGGGATCGTGATCCGGATGAGGCGGCCGTCGCTCTGCGGGTTGAGCCCCAGATCGGCCACTTGGATCGCCTTCTCGATGTCCTTGATCGTGCCCGGGTCGAACGGCCGCACGACGATCTGGTTCGGCTCCGGGGCCCCCACGCTCGCGAGCGCCTTGATCGGGGTGGGCGAGCCGTAGACCTCGACCTTGAGCGAGTCGACGAGCCCGGGATTCGCCCGGCCGGTGCGGATGCCGGTGAGCGCGTGGCGGAACACGTCGACCGCCTTCTCCATGCGTTCCTCGGCGTCGAGCAGGATATCGTCGGCGGGCATCGGGGGGGCTCCAGGGTCCGTAGATCGGGAATCCCCCGATTCTGGCAGGAGCGGCGCACCAGCCGCAAGCAGAATCACCCCACGATCACGGTGGGCCGCCTGTCGGGGTCGGGAATCGCCTTGTCGAGGAGGTCGACGACGCGGTTGGGAATGTCGCCCTGGCCGAAGAGCACGTAATCGAGCGCGAGCTTGAGGCTGCCCCCCTTGCTCCAGCCGAAGATGATGTCGAGCGGGGCGCCCCCCTTCGTCATCTCCATCGCCACCTGGGCGATCGTGTGCGACACCGAGACCACGTCTTTGGCCACGATCACGAACCGCGTCCCCTCCTGGCGTGCCGAGATGATCGGGGCGTTCTGGAATTCGCTCACGTCGCCGTAGTGCACCTCGAGGAACACGATCGGCACCGTCTCCGGAATCCGGTGCTTGCGGCGGATCTCCGCCTCCTTGTCGGCGAGCGACCGGCTCCCGGGCCGGTGGGGCACGAGCACGCGAAACGCCTCCTCCACCAGGATGTCGGTCCAGAGCATGCGGTCGGCGTCGTCGGCGAAGCGAAACTCCTTGAGCCGCAGTTCGTCGCTGCGGAAGAACCGCGACGTGAACGAGATCGCCATCACCGTGGCAATGAAGATCGTGGCGATGATGATGCCGTCGGGCCGCTCCATGATGTTGGCGATCGTCGTGTACACGAACACGAGCGTGATCAGGCCGAAGCCGAGCCGCTGGGCCTGGAGGGCGAGGCCGTGGTGCGGCTCGGGCTTCTTGCGCAGTTCGTGCACGAACGACGCGATGCAGGCGCTCGTCATCAGCACGAGCACGCCGGTGGCGTATGCCCCGCCCTGGGCGGAAACGTCGGCCCGGAAGGCCAGCGTGACGAGCAGGTTGATCAGCGTGAAGGCGATCACGAGCGGCCGGTAGGCGCCGGCCCACTCCGGCGCCATGCCGTAGCGGGGCAGGTATCGCGGCACCATGTTGAGGAGCCCGCCCATCGCCGACGCCCCGGCGAACCACAGGATGAGGATCGTGCTCGCGTCGTAGAGCGTGCCGAACACGGGGCCGAAGAGCGGGCAGATCGGGTGCGGGCTCTCGCCGTGGGCGAGGTAGGCGAGCGCCCGGTCCATCGCCTTTCCCTTCACGGGCTCGAGACGCAGTTCCTCCGCCGGGATCAGCGTGTCGGTGCCGGTGAGCAGCGACGAGCCGATGAGGAAGAACGACATGATGAGCGCCGCCACGAGGAGGAGCTTCCGCGTGTTGCCGATCCGGGCCGTGGCGTCGCCAGGGTCGGCATCGGTGCCTTTCACCATGTGGATGTGGAGCACGCCCGTCTCGAACCCCGAGAGCCCGAGCGCGAGCTTCGGGAACACGAGCACGGCGATCCCCATCGCCACCCACGGGCCGGTGCCCGTCAGCGGCGCGTGCTCGAGGTGGTAGCTGCCCGACGTGATCTCGCCGATCCAGTGGGGCAGGAGCGTGGGGTGGCCGACGAGGTACACCAGGCCCGCCACCACGATCACGAACGACAGCCCGAGGAAGGCGCCCACGAGCACGGTCGCGAGGCCGACCACCTCGCCGTAGCCCTTGAGGAACATCGCCCCGAGCATCACGAGCAGAAACATCGTGACCGCCATCTGCCCCTGCATCCAGGCGGGCACGTGCCCCGCGTAGAGCGGATTCGAGATCAGGTGCGCCGCGGCGTCGGCCGCCGAGAGCGTCTTCGTGATCACGAAGTCGGTGGCGGCGAAGCCGATCAGCACGAGCACCACGAGCTTCGCCCCCCAGCCGCGGAACATCCGCTCGATCATGCCGATCGAGCCGATGCCGTCGGGCGTCTCGCCGGCCACGTGCCGGTAGATCGGCAGGGCCCCGAACAGCGTCACGAACACGAGCACGAGCGTGGCCAGCGGCGCGAGCGTGCCGGCTCCCTCGAAGGCGATCGAGGGCTGGTAGCCGAGCGTGCTGAAGTAGTCGACGCCGCACAGGCACATGATCAGCGGCCACGCGTAGTGGCGGTGATCATGGGTCGAATGGGTCACGTGCGGCTCCTGGGGGACGCGTCGAGCATGCCGGGGCTCCCGGTGGCGTCGCGGCTGCGACTACTGCCAGGCTGGCAACTCGATCCGGCGCTCGCGGGCCCGCTGCCGGAGGGCGTCATCATAGCGTTCGAGCAACTGCTGCTGGGCCTTCTTTTCGGCGGCCGTCGCGCCCGCGGCCTGCGCGCCGGGAGAGTTCATCCGCGGCTTGCGGGGTTTTCGGCCGTCCTTGCTCCATGCCTTGGGGTTCACGGCGAACCGCAGTTCCTTGTAGATCAGCATCCGGTCGATGCTGCGGTCGAGAATCGAATGCCTCTCGGCCGGCTTGGCGGCGAAATAGGCCTCGATATCCGCGTTGGTCGTGCGTTGCCACTCCTCGTCGAGCGTCCGCTGCACCTCGCGGAGTTCATCGGGCTGCATGCGGTCGACGTTGCGGATGATGGCGTCGATGGTGCGTCGGCCGGCCCGCCCCGAGGCCTCGCCCGCGAGGAGCGTGCGCTCCATGTCGAGCGTCTTGTCGACGAGATCGTTTCCACGCCAGAGCACGAGCCAGCCGGCGAGGCATGCGGCCACCACGGCTACGGCAAAGCCCCACGTCCAGGCCCGGATGCCGCCGGAAGGCGCCGGATCGACCGGGCGACGGCGGTCGCGGCGCGATGCAGAGCGAGTCATGGGTCACCGGGGTCGCCGTCGTCGACGGGTTTGGTCGGGTCGTTGCCGTCGGCGATCGTGCAGTACCACCGCAGCACGTCGGAGTCGGTCTCGTTGGCGATCGCCTCGACGTGTCCGTCGAGGAACACGAAGTTGGTGATCCCAGGATGCCGGCTCCCGAATTTGCGGTTGCTCGTGTCGTCCGGGGCCGACGCGATCCCGCGGAGCGTATCGCGAAACTGCGTGGTGGGCGTGTCCGCCGCGAAGAATGCGGTGTCGCCCTGGTGGTAGTGGACCATTTCGGCGGGCCACGAGGACTGTGGCGGCGGGATGTGCCGTTCGCCGATCGCGAACGTTTTGCTCAATCCGTCGGTGACCTGGGCCGCCGTGGTACGGGAGAAGGTGTGGATCGGTCCGGCGTGGGCGGGCGCGTTGCGCGGATTCGCGGCTTCGTCGCCCGGATAGCTGTCGGTTGACATGAACATGTAGTAGGCCCCGGCATTGGCTGCGTAGTCGCCGCCGGCTGCGACGCCGGTGCCGCCGGGTGGCGGCGGTTCGTTGTTGTTGTCGAAGTTGCGGTCGCTCGCCGGCGGCCGACGGCTGGGGCAGGAGTAGGCAGCCACGGGCGTGCGCATGGCCCGGGCATTGGCCGCGTCGTAGACCGGCGCGGTCGGCACGTAGGCATCGAAGATCGACTGCTGTTCCATGAACGGCAGCACGCGGAAGGCCCAGGAATACGCCTCCCGCAGCCGCGGCGGATCGCCCAGGGGAATGCCGCCCGGGGTCAGCGTGTCGCGGCCCTTGGGAAAAACTTTCCTCGTGGACTCGTGGTTGGCGACGGCCAGGCCCACCTGTTTCAGGTGGTTGGTGCAGGAACTGCGCCGGGCCGCCTCCCGGGCCGCCTGCACGGCGGGCAGGAGCAGGCCGACGAGCACGCCGATGATCGCGATCACGACGAGCAGCTCCACGAGGGTGAAGCCGCGGACACGCGTTGCTCGCATGGGAGGGTGCCCTCAGGGGTGGGACGGGAGGCCGGGCAGGACGCGCAACCGGCGTATTTTCCGATCGCCTCTAGACCGCGTCAAGCGATTTGCAAGAGAGGGACGGGCGCTGCTTCCCGGCCGCCGGAAAACAGCGCCCGTCCCTATTTTCCGCTCACGAGCGTGCCCAGCCGCTCCCCGGCGACTGCCCGCTCGATGTTCCCCTCTTTGCGGTAGTTGAACACGAGGATCGGCATCGCATGCTCCATGCACTGCGAGATGGCCGTTGCATCCATCACCCGCAGGTTCTGCTCCCGCATCTGCTGATACGTGAGGTCGCGATACAGGATCGCGTGCGGATTCTTCTCGGGATCGTCGGAGTAGATGCCGTCGACCCGCGTGGCCTTCATGAGGATGTCGGCCTCGAGTTCGAGCGCCCGCTGGGCGGCGGCCGTGTCGGTCGTGACGAACGGGCTCCCGGTGCCCGCCGCGAGGATCACGATCCGCCCCTTCTCGAGATGCCGCCGGGCCCGGCGGCGGATGTAGGGCTCCGCCACGCCGTCCATCCGGATCGCGGTCATGAGCCGCGTCTGCGCGCCGAGGCTCTCGAGCGCGTCCTGGAGCGCGAGCCCGTTGATCACCGTGGCGAGCATCCCCATGTAGTGGGCCGTCGCCTGCTGCACGCCGGCGTTTCCGGCGGTGAACGAGCCGCCGCGGAGGATGTTGCCGCCGCCGATCACGATCGCCAACTGCACGCCGCGGGCCGCGGCCTGGCAGGTCTGCCGGGCGACGTGCAGCACCTCCTCCATCGAGATCCCGCGCTCGCCGGGCCGGGCGAAGCTCTCGCCCGAGAGTTTGAGGAGCACGCGGGCGTAGGGTGCGGAATCCATCGACACCTCTCAGGTTCGGAACGTTCAGCGGCCGCAGGTCCGCTGCAACGGGCCGCACGGACCGTGCTGGCAGCTAACGGCCCAGCTGCCAGTTGTGCATGGCTTTGACCTCGAGCCCGGCCGCCTTCGCGACCTGGCCGACCGACTGCTTGTCGTCCTTCACGAACGGCTGCTCGAGGAGCACGCACTGGCTGAAGAAGTTGCGCAGCCGGCCCTCGATCATCTTCGCGATGATGTTCTCGGGCTTGCCCTCGCTGCGGGCCGCCTCGGTGAGGATTTCGCGCTCCTTGGCGACGACCTCCGGGTCGAGATCGTCCTTCGTCACCGCCTTGGGGGCCAGGGCGACGACGTGCATCGCGATCTCCTTGGCCGTCGTCGCCGCCTCGGGGGCGGTCGTCTTGCCCGTCACCTCCACGAGCGCCGCCTTCGAGCCGTCGTGGTGCGCATAGCCGCCGCATGGCGCGTCGATCCGGCAGATCCGCGACAGGTCGAACACCTCGCGCATCCGGTTGAAGAGGTCATCCTTGAGTTCGCCGAGCGTCTTGCCGGGATGGGTCTGGCTCTTCTGGGCGAGCAGGTCGGCCGGCGTCTTCGCGCCCGGGCCGAGGGCGAGCGTTTTGGCGATGTCGTTGGCGAGATTCTTGAAATCCTCGCTGTTGGCCACCGGTGCGCTCTCGCACTTGAGCTCGATCATCGCGCCCACGCCCTTGGCGAGGTCGGTGTAGACGGCGAGCCGGCCCGTCGACATCTCGCGGTCGGCCCGGAGGGCCTGCGTCTTGATTCCCTGCTTGCGGAGCCACTCGACGGCTTGCTCCGTGTTGCCGCCGCACTCCTGGAGCGCCTTCTTGCACTCCATCATGGGGAGGCCCGTCTTGTCGCGGAGGGCCATCACTGCGGCTGCTGTAATCTCGGCCATCTCAACACTCCTCAGAGAATGAAGGTATGTGAATTTCGAATATCGATCGCATGCCGACCCCGTCGCTTCCGCTCCGGGATTCTCGGATTATTCCGACGACAGACATCCGACGGCGAACGGGGCATGCAAATGTTTCCGGCTGAAAAATGCGTTGGCTCCAGGCGGCCCATGCTCCTCGAGCGTTCGCCGACCCGCTCGCTTACCCGTTTTGACTCGCCACGCGGAATCCCACATCGTCCCGCGAGCTTGTCAGACTTTCGGGGGCTTCGGGACCGCTCGCTTCACGGCCGACCGGGGCTTCGGGCCGGGCTTGGCTGCGGCCGCACCGGCGTCGGCACCCTCGGCGGCCACCTGGGCGTCCGCGGCCACCTGCGACTTGCCTTCGAGGATCGCGTCGGCGAGCCGCGCGGCCACGAGCTCGATCGAGCGGATCGAGTCGTCGTTGCCGGGGATCGGCAGGTCGACGAGGTCGGGATCGTAGTCGGTGTCGATGAGCGCCACCGTCGTGCTCCCCATCTTGCGGGCCTCGTTGACGGCGTTCTTCTCCTTCTTCGGATCGAACACCACGAGGCACTCCGGCAGCCGCGACAGCGTGCGGATGCCGCCGAGATTCCGCTCCATCTTGCGAAACTCGCGGCGCAGCGACGACTGCATCTTCTTGGAGTAGGCCCCGAATTCCTCCGAGGGCATCAGTTTCTCGAGTTCCTCGAGGCGGGCCAGCCGATTGCGGATGGTGCGGAAGTTGGTGAGCGTGCCGCCGAGCCAGCGGTCGCTGACGTACGGCATGCCGCAACGGG
>JBJSZP010000111.1:0-2123 GCA_046090365.1 Planctomycetia bacterium | reverse complement strand
CATGCCCTTCTCGAGCCGCGGGTCGCTGTAGCCCCATTTGGCCTTGAGGTCGAGCAGTTCCTTCGTTTCCTGCTTCGTGAGATACGTGACGCGGCCGAGGTCCTTGGCGAGCATCAGGATCCGGCAGTAGGCGTCGAGGATCTCGGTCCACCAGTAGGCCTTCTCGACCGTCTCGCCGAAGCTCACGGTGCCGTGGTTGGCGAGGATCACGACGTTCGACTTCTGCACGAACGGCTTGACGGTGTCGGCGAACTTCTGGCCGCCGGGCGTCTCGTAGCGGGTGATCGGCACGTCGCCGAGGAACACCTCCACCTCCGGGAGCACGCACTGCGGGATCGGCTCGCGGGCCACGGCGAAGGCGGTGGCGTGGGGCGGATGGCAGTGCACGACGCTGTTCACGTCGGGCCGCTCCTTCATGATCGTGAGGTGGAGCAGGATTTCGCTCGACCGCTTGCGCTGGCCGGCGAGCTGGTTGCCCTCCATGTCGACGATGCACAGGTCGGAGGGCTTCATGAAGCCCTTCGAGATCATCGTGGGGGTGCAGAGCACCTCGTTGGGGCCGAGGCGAAACGAGATGTTGCCGTCGTTGCCGGCCGCGAAGCCCTTGTTGTAGATCCGGCGACCGATGTCGCAGATCTCTTCCTTGAGCTGGTTGAGGGGCTTGCTGCTCGTCTTGCCGGGGGCTTTGGTGGCCATGGGGGCTCCTTCGTGAAACTGGGTGTCTGTATTGATTCTGACCCACTTTTCGGGTCGCGGTCGGGCTGCGGAAGTTTTGCGTGGTGCGGGTTGTGCGGGTTATCGGGTGGTGGGGTCGAGGTCGAGGCGGTCGATCAAGGCGGCGATGTAGGCGTCGACCGGCTTGTCGAGCGGGCGGAACGGCTGGGCGGCCTCGCCGCCTTCGCTGAAGGCCACGAGCTGGCCATCGCCGGCGCCGAGGTCGTCCCAGGCCACGAGCGGCTCGGCGGGGCCGTCGCCGCGGGCGAGGTCGGCCGTCGACAGGGGCACGACGACCTTGAGCACGCCGCCGCGCATGGTCGGGTGGGGCTCGACGAGCGTCACGGTGCCGATGGTTTTTCCGAGTCGCATGGGAAGAGGTCCGATCAGTGGGCGTGGCCCTTGCAGGCGCAGGGAGTAGGGGCGGCGGCGAGCTCCGCCGGGGCGGGGCCGAGGTCGCGGCGGGCGAACTCGCCGCACACGCGGTCGAGGCTCACGGCGGAAAACGCCTTGGGATCGACGACGACGAGATTCGCGCTGCACTCGGCAGCGGCGGCGAGGAGGCTGGCGGCATCGCGGGCGGTCACGGCCCGCAGGCCGGGCGAGCGGTTGGCGAGCACGACGGCCGCGGCGGGGCGGCTCGAGAGCAGGAGGCCGCGGGCACCGTCGCGGGAGGCGTGGGTGGCGATCGCTCCCACCACGTCGGCGAGGCCCGTGGCCGGGAGCTGCTGGGCGCCCGGCACGCTGCGGACGATCGTCGCACAGCGGCCCGCGGCATCGCCGCTGCAGTCGGCATGGGCCACGACGAACGGGCGGGACGTCGGCTGCTTCGTGGCGGCCGCGGCGCTGCCGCGCACGATTTCGATCCCCGCATCGCGGGCGTGCTCGCGGGCGGAAGGCGTGATCACCGCAGTCGCGGCGACGACGACGCGGGCCGTGCCAGCCGGCAGCCGCTCGAGGCTGGCGAGCGTCACGACCTTGTCCGCGAGCGCGACGCCGCCGGCAGCCTGCGGCTGGCCGTAGGTCGACGCCGGTGCCGGGGCTGGAGCCGCAGATGCGGCGGTCGGCGCCGTGATCCGGGCGATCACCTCGGCGACGAGTCGGCGGATCGTTTCGGGGTCGTGGTTCACGGGGAGGGGTTCACGGGGAGGGGTTCACGAAGATGCGTTGTCGAGGAGCGCGATCGTGCTCCAGCGGGCCGGGGTGGCCTCGGTGCGGAGCACCTCGCGGAGCAGGCGGCCGTCACTCGTGATCATCACGACGTCGCCGACGGAGGCGGCGACGGTGTCGATCGCGAGTTGGGGATCGCCGTCCGGGGTCTTCCGGTCGGCCATCAGCGGCTGCACGACGTGGAGCTTCGAGCCGTCGAGCGACTTGTGCTTCACGGTGGCGGTCGCGGTGCCGAGGAT
>JBJSZP010000110.1:0-2023 GCA_046090365.1 Planctomycetia bacterium | reverse complement strand
GCGGTGCACGACGCCGGCTGGCAGATCATGCAGACCGGCCGGCGGTTCACCGGCGGGATCCAGACGCCCCATGCCGGCAGCGTGGCCTCCTATCTCCTGGGCCGGCGCACCGACCTGCCGCCGTTCGTGGTGCTGCCCGAGATCATGGGCCGCGGCGGCGGCAATCTCCCCAACGGCCAGGCGGGCGGCTTCCTCGGCAAGGCGCACGATCCCTTCGCACTCATGGCCGATCCCTCGAAGCCCAACTTCCGCGTGCCCGACCTCCTGCCGCCCGACCAGATCTCCGTGGCCCGGCTCGACCGGCGCAAGAAGATGCGCGAGATCGTGGAGGGGGCGGCGAAGCAGTTCGAGGCCAGCGAAGACGCCCGCCTGCTCGATGAAAACTTCCAGGCGGCCTACCGGCTGATGACGAGCCCGCAGGCCCGCGAGGCCTTCGACCTCTCGAAGGAGCCGCAGGCGGTGCGCGAACGCTACGGCATGCACCGCTTCGGCCAGTGCTGCCTGCTCGCCCGGCGGCTCGTGGAAAACGGCGTGCGGTTCGTGACGATCAACACGTTCCTCACCGTGTTCGACGAGATCACGTGGGACATCCACGGCTCGAAGCCGTTCACATCGATCGAGGGGATGAAAAACATCGTCTGCCCGATGTACGACCAGGCCTACAGCGCCCTCATCGAAGACCTCGCCCAGCGCGGCCTCCTCGACGACACGCTCGTGGCGGGGCTCGCGGAATTCGGCCGCACGCCGAAGGTCAACCCGGCCGGCGGCCGCGACCACTATCCGCAGTGCTTCACCGTGTCGTTCGCGGGCGGCGGCGTGAAGGGGGGCCGCGTGGTGGGCGCGAGCGACCCGATCGGCGCCTTCCCCGCCGAGCGGCCCGTGAAGCCGGGCGAACTCGTGGCCACGATCTTCCACTCGCTCGGCCTCGACCACGAGCAGCATCTCCCCGGCCCCGCCGGCCGCCCCTTCGCCCTCACCGACTTCGGCACCGACCCGATCAAGGAGCTCTTTTCATGAGAACCTTGCTCTGCGCGATGTTGCTGGTGTGCTGCGCGGTCGGCCGCGCCGACGAGCCCAGCTTCGAGCTCGACGTGATGCCGATCCTCTCGAAGGCCGGCTGCAACGGCGGCGGCTGCCACGGGGCCATCGCCGGCAAGGCGGGCTTCCGGCTCTCGCTCTTCGGCTACGACCCCAAGAGCGACTACATCGCGATCACCCGCGACGCCCGCGGCCGCCGCGTCGACCTCGCCGATCCCGGCACGAGCCTGCTCCTGACGAAGCCCACGATGGCCCTGCCCCACAAGGGCGGCAAGCGGCTCGACGTCGGCGGCGACGACTACAAGACGCTCGCCGCCTGGATCGAGGCGGGCTGCCCCGGCCCCAAGGATGGCGAGAAGACGCTCGTTGGGATCGACCTCGGCCCCGCGGAGAGCGTGGCGGCGCCCGGGCAGAAGGTGACGCTCGCCGTCACGGCCCGCTACTCCGACGGCTCCGCCCGCGACGTCACGCGTTGGGCCCGGTTCACCTCGGCCGACGAGACGGTGGCCACCGTCGATCCGGCGGGCGGCGTGAGCGTGATCGGCCACGGCGCGGGGGCCGTGACGGCCTGGTTTTCCTCGCGGATCGCCGTGGCCAACGTGATCGCGCCCTTCCCCCATGCCGTCTCGCCCGCCGACTACGCGAGCGCCCCGCGGGCCAACGTGATCGACGAGCTCAACCTCGCCCAGCTCGAGCAGCTGCGTCTCAAGCCGTCGCCTCCCTGCGACGATGCCACCTTCCTGCGCCGTGCGTTCCTCGACACGATCGGCCGGCTGCCGACGCCCGCGGAGGTCCGCGACTACCTCGCCGACCAGTCGCCGGCGAAGAAGCAGCGGCTCGTCGATCTCCTGCTCGCGCGGCCCGAGTTCATCGACTACTGGGCCTATAAATGGTCCGACATCCTGCTCGTGTCGGGGGCCAAGCTGCGGCCGGCCGCGATCGACGCCTACTACCGCTGGATCCGCGACCGCGTCGCCGAGAACAC
>JBJSZP010000109.1:0-4936 GCA_046090365.1 Planctomycetia bacterium | reverse complement strand
CCACCTTCTCCGCCTCCGGGGCCTTTTCCAGGAGCCTCGCGGCCGGCTCCGGCGGCCCGGCCACCGCGATCCGAAACACGGGCCGGCCGCGGACCTGCGCGAGCAGGTCCTGCACGTTGCCGCAGGCGAGCAGCCGGCCGTATTCGATGATGCCCACGCGGTTGCAGATGTCGGCGAGCTCGGGAAGGATGTGGCTCGACACGAGGATCGTCTTGCCGAGCCCCTGCAGCCGCTTGAGGAGGCCGCGCATCTCGATCCGGGCCCGCGGGTCGAGGCCGCTCGCCGGCTCGTCGAGCAGCAGCACCTGCGGATCGTGGAGCAGCACGCGGGCCAGGCCGAGCCGCTGCGTCATGCCGCGTGAGAGGCTCGTCACGAGTTCATCTCGCTTCACCGTCAGATCGACGAGCTCGAGCGACCGCTCCGCCACGCGCCGCCGCTCGGGGCCGTGGATCCGGTAGGCCGCGGCGAAAAACTCGAGATACTCGATCACCCGCATGTCGTCGTACACGCCGAAGATGTCGGGCATGTAGCCGATCGCCCGGCGGATCTCGCGCGGGTGCGTGTAGATCGAGTGGCCGCACACGTAGGCCTCGCCCCAGGTCGGGGCGAGGAGCGTCGAGAGGATCCGGATCGTGGTCGTCTTGCCGGCGCCGTTGGGGCCGATGAACCCGAACAGGTCCCCCTGCTCGAGCTTCAGGTCGAGCGACTCGAGCGCGAAGAAGTCGCCGTATTTCTTCGTCAGGTCGACCGTCTCGATCATGGCTGCCTCGGCTCCAGCGGAAGGACGAACCGCCACACGGCAGTCTGCTCGGCGGAGGGCACGGGTGGAAGCGGAGCGGCGCCGCCCGCCTGCACCCGCCACGCCGTGCCCGCGGGCCCGCGGCCCACGAGCACGGCCCGGCCCGTGTCGAGCACGGGGGAGAGATCGAGCCGGCCGAGCCGCCCCGGCTCGAGCGACGTGTAGGCCCTGCCCCCCGCGGCCCGGTGGAACCCGGCGATCTCGAGAATCCGGCCGACGTCGGTGCTCGACGTGTCCCAGCGCTCCGCCACGTCACGGTCCTTCGCGGCCGCGCGCCGCGTGAGGGCTCCTGCGAGCGACCGCGGCCCGCGGCCCGCCTCCGGCTCGAACCGGGCCCCGGGGGCGAGCCGACCGACGTCATACAGCCAGCCGGCATGCACGAGCACTGTCCCCTCGAGCGCGAATGGCAGCCGGCTCTCGATCGCGCCGCGAAGCGCGGCCTGGGCGTCGCGGTCCAGCGTGGAGACGATCGGGCTGCCGGCACCCGGATCGGCCAGCCGGGCCGTCCATCCGGCCTCGAACAGCCGGCTCGAGTCGGCGGCGATCGGCGCGCCCGTGAGCGCTCCGAGCGTGGCGGCATACGCGTAGTCGGCGGCGCCAAGCGCCGGATGCGGCGCCGGGGCGTCGGTCGCGCCGAGCCCGCGGCCCGCGGCCGCATGCCACGACACAGCGACGTCGGCCGCCGCGGAGGGCAGCGCGTCCGCGGACGAGGCGGCCACGTCGAGCACCGCGTTGGCGGGCGACCAGGTGCCAGACCAGGCGCTGCCGCGGACGAGGCCCGTGACGCAGTCGATGTCGACGAGGCCCGCGGCCGTGCTCTGCCATGCGTCTCCCTTCCAGCGTCGGCCTGCGCCCCAGGCGAGGCCGCTGAAGAGCGCGACGAACAGCGGAAGCGTGAGCCAGGCCATCACCGCCCGCCTGCCACCCCGGCCGGCCAGCCACCAGTCGAGCGGATAGAGGCAGGCGATGTAGAGCAGCCCGAGGGCGGCGATCACCTCGAACGGCACGGCGGCCACTCCGGGAAAGCGATCGATTGCGGTGCGCAACTGCCCGGCGAGGTCGGGCATGCCGCCGCCCGACTCCCCTGCCCTGCCTCCCTCGGCGCCGGCGGCGCGGCTCCCGAGCAGTTCGACGAGCAGCGTGTCGGTGCCCGGCCATGAGCGGAACGAGGGCCCGTCGATGTCGACGCCGAGCCAGGTGACCGTGCCGAAGCCGCGGATGCGGCGCACCACGAGCGGCAGGTCGGCAGCCGCCCGCCCCTCGAACGCGAGCACCGTGCCATCGAGCCGCGCGGCGTCGGCGAGCAGCGGCGCTTCCAGCCCGGCAAGGGCGGCGCGATCGAGCGGCCGGGCGGCGCGGCCAAACGTCTCCACCGCCGCAAAGCGGCGCAGCGGCACAAGCCGCTCGACCCGCCCAGGCTCGCCTGGCGGCCCCGGCAGCCACTCGGCCGGCACTCGTCCCGACGCTGCCACGCGGGCCGCCGACGCGCCGGCGATGAACACAAGTTTCCCGCCGCCCATCAGCCAGCCGTCGAGCGCGGCGAGCACGTCGCGCGAGAGGTCGTCGTCGTCGCCGTCGAGTGCGGTGCCACAGACCACCGCCATGTCGATGCCGTCGAAGTCGCGGGCGGTCATCCCGGCGGCGCCGGCGGCGAGATCGCGCGGGCGGGCCGCGCGGATCACCCGCGGCCGCCGGCCGTCTTCCCGGGCCGTGAGCCGGGAGGCCCGCTCGGCCGCGTCGAGGTCGCCGATCACGAGCAGCGTGGCCTCGCCGGCCGCGAGCGCGGGCGGAATCGCGACGAACCTGCGCTGCGCGCGGCCGGCCGCGTCGGGCCCCTCCACCTGCACGCCCCCGGCCGGACGGCCGAACCGCGCCCGAAACCGCAGTGTCTTCCCGTCGGCACCATCCACCGGGACCGCGCCTGGCGACCGCACCCACTGCCCGTCGGCATCCTCGACCCACACCCGCCACTCCGCACCCGCCGGCGCTTCGCCACCCGGCACGACGACGATCGGCGTCCAGTCGCCCGTGCGATGCACGCCGCCGATGCCGACCGTCATGTCGACCGCGACCGCCCGGCCCGCGGCGAGCAGGATCAGGATTGCGGCCCAGCACGGCACGCGTGCGGCCGGACGCATCACGGCTTCTCCGCGTCGGGGCAGGTGCAGGCCCGCTGGCCGCAGCCGGGGCAGCCGGCGCCATACTTCGCCGCGAGCGCCGCCTCGAGGTCGACGTCGACGACGTTGGCGATCGTGGCCAGCCAGGCGAGCACGTCGGCGAACTCGAGCGCGAGTTCCTGCTTCGTGGCGGGGCTCGCCGCGCCCGAGGCATGCGTGCGCAGGGCCGTCGCCAATTCGCCGATCTCCTCGGTGAGCCACATGAACGTGCCCTCCACGCCGCGGGCCGCGTCTTTGTCGTGGTACATCTCGCGGATCAGCGCCTGGAACTCCCGGAACGTCATGGCGAGGCGGGCTCGGAGGGGCGGAGCGGGGCGACGGACGTGCGCGGGGCGAACCAGGGATAGATCGCCGGCACGACGAGGGCCGTGAGCAGCGTGGAGGTCACGATACCGCCGATCACGACGGTGGCCAAAGGCCGCTGGATTTCCGCCCCGGAACTCGTGGCCAGCGCCATCGGGAGGAAGCCGAGGCTCGCCACGAGCGCGGTCATGAGCACCGGCCGGATCCGCACGTCGGCCGTGGCGAGCGCCGCCTCGCGGGCCGAGAGCCCCCCCTGCCGCGCATGCTCCGCGCCCGACACCCACACGAGGCCGTTGAGGACGGCCACGCCGAAGAGCGCCACGAACCCCACCCCCGCCGCGATCGAGAACGGCATCCCGCGCAGGGCGAGCGCCGCGATCCCGCCCGATGCCGCGACGGGCACGGCGCAGAAGATGAGCGATGCCAGTCGCAACGACTTGAAGCTCGTGTAGAGCAACAGCGCGATCAGGCCGAGGACGACGGGCGTGATCAGGAGCAGCCGGCGGCTGGCTGAGAGCAGGTTTTCAAAATCGCCACCCCAGCCGATCGCATAGCCGGTGGGCAATTTCACCTGGGCGGCGATCCGCGCCTGGGCCTCCTGCACGAAGCTGGCCACGTCACGGCCGCGGACGTTCGCCGACACGAACGTGCGCCGGCGCGAGTTCTCATGCTCGATCGACGGCGGGCTCTCGTCGATGCGGATGTCGGCGAGTTCGCCGAGCGGCACGGGTCGCCCGCCCGTGGCCTCGACCGGGATCTGCGGGACGAGTTCCTCGTCTTCCCGCCACGCCTGGGGAAACCGCAGCATCAGCGGAAACCACGGCCGCCCCTCGTAGACGACGCCCGCCTGGATGCCGCCCATCGCCGACACCGTCTGCATCACGTCGACGCCGTCGATGCCGTGCCTGGCGAGCTGATCCTGGCGGGCGTTGATTCGTAGCGTGGGCACGTTGGCCTGCCAGTCGGCCCGCACGTCGGCGGCGCCCGGGATTCCGCGGAGCACGCCCTCGATCTGCTTGCCGAGGTCGCCGAGCGTGGCGAGATCGTCGCCATACACGAGCACGGCCACGTCGGCCTTCACGCCCGCCACGAGCTCGTCGACCCGCATCTCGATCGGCTGGCTGAAGCCGAAGTTGGCCCCAGGCACCGCCGCCGACAGCGCCTCCGCCATCCGCCCCACGAGCGCATCGCGCGACACGTCGGCCGGCCAGCGGCTCCGCGGCTCGAGCATCACCCACACGTCGGTCTGCTGCACGCCCATGATGTCATTGGCGATCTCGGGGCGGCCCGTCTTGCAGAACACGGTGCGCACCTCGGGAAACTCGCCCAGCACCTGCTCGATCCGCGACGTGAGCGGCACCGAGTCTTCGAGCGTGGCGCTCGGCAGCCGCACCACCTCGATGAGGATGTCGCCCTCGTCGAGCCTGGGCATGAACTCGGCGCCGAGCCGCAGGGCCACCGGCACGCTCGCGGCCACGAGGCCGGCGGCCACGATGGAGATCAGCACCGGATGGTAGACGGCCAGGCGGGCCAGCGGCCGGTAGGCCTGATGAAACAGCCGCATCACGAGCGGCTCGTGCTCCTCCTCGCGCGAGAGCACCGTGGCCGCGAGCACCGGCATCAGCGTGAGCGAGATCACGAGCGACCCGGCCAGCGC
>JBJSZP010000108.1:0-696 GCA_046090365.1 Planctomycetia bacterium | reverse complement strand
TCGTCATTGGGGTGCACGGGCTTCTTCGAGCCCATCACGCCGCCGGCGATCTCGATCGCCCGGTTCGAGATCACCTCGTTGGCGTTCATGTTCGACTGCGTGCCGCTGCCGGTCTGGAACACGACCAGCGGAAAATGATCATCGAGCTTCCCGGCGATCACCTCGTCGGCCGCCTGCACGATGAGTTTCACCGTGTCGGCCGGCAGCTGCCCGAGCTCGCCATTGGCGAGCGCCGCGCACTTCTTGAGGATCCCGAGCGACCGCTTGATGGCCCGGCCCCACTGGAAGCGGTCGACACCGATCTTGAAGTTGTCGCGCGACCGCTCCGTCTGGGCGCCCCAGTAGCGGTCGGCGGGAACCTGCACCTCGCCCATGCTGTCGGACTCGGTGCGAAACTGCCCGGCTCGTGCGTTCATCGAATACCTCCGGGCCACAGTCTACGGACCACCCTCGGCGCCGGGTAGGACAGGCGTCCCGCCTGTCTCTTCTCAATACGCACCGGCTTCGGGCTCCCCGTATCCCGTCGCCGGACGCTCACTGCGCCCATCCATGGGCTTCGTTCGCTCGGAGTCACAGGCGCTGCGCCATCCATGGCTCCGCTGGTGACTCACGCCGGCTCCCGGGACACGGGGAGCCCGAAGCCTCCTCCACTGAAAAGGGGGGAGGCGAGGGGTTGCCCCTACCATTGAGCCGGCG
>JBJSZP010000107.1:0-1692 GCA_046090365.1 Planctomycetia bacterium | reverse complement strand
TCGTCGCTGTTCGGCACGAGCGCCACGGGCAAGATCGTGGAGACGCTCGCGGGCTTCCTCGGCATGAAGCCGGGCATCGCCCGCAGCCTGCTCGCCTATCTCGCCCCGATCGTGCTCGGCATGGTGGCCAAGCAGTTCACGGGGGGCCGCGCCGATGCAGCCGGCCTGCAGCGGCTGTTCGCCGACCAGTCGTCGAACATCAAGAACGCCCTCCCGGCCGGCCTCTCGCTCGGCGACTTCGGCGCCGTGTCGGGCGGCGGCCGCTCCACCCCGGCTCCGAGCCACCAGCCCACCGGCGGCGGCTTCCCGGCGTGGCTGCCGCTCGTGCTCTTGCCGCTCCTGGCCCTCGGCGCGTGGTATCTCATGAACCGCGACAAGATGGCCAAGCAGGACGGCGGCGTGATGATCGAGGAGATCCGCAAGGAGGGCCCGGTCACGATCGACCGCACGGAAGTGATCGAGCGCGAGGGCAAGAAGCTCATCGACGAGGTCACCGAGACGATCTCGATCGATCCGAAGTTCGTGGAGGCCGCCCGGCTGGCGACCAACTCGACAGAGCTCTTCAGCGGCCTCTCGAAGATCCTCGGGGGCGTGACCAACGAGGAGACGGCGAAGGCCGCGATCCCGGAGCTCGAGAAGCTCGGCCCCGTGCTCAGCGGCGTGCAGCTCGAGGCGGAGAAACTCGAGGGTGAGAACAAGACGGCGTTCGCCCAGTTCGTGTCGAAGAACCTCGGTCTCCTCCAGAAGGTGATCGACACGGCGATGGCGATCCCGGGCGTGAAGGAACTGCTCGGCCCGGTGGTGACGCCGATGGTCGAGACGATCACGAAGCTCGCGGGCTAAGCGAGCCACTGCGATCGATGTGAAAAACAACCGGGGCCGGCGCAAGCCGGCCCCGGTCATTTGTATCACTCCTCGTCGCGGAGCTTGGCGAGCACGGTGTAGTCTTCGAGCGTGGTCGTGTCGCCCACGGTCTCGCGGCCGGCGGCGATGTCGCGGAGCAGCCGGCGCATGATCTTGCCGCTCCGCGTCTTCGGCAGGGCCGCCGAGAAGTGGATGTCGTCGGGGGCCGCGAGCGCCCCGATCTGGTGCCGCACATGCTTGCGGAGGGCGTCCTTGAGGGCGTCGTTCGGCTCGCCGGACTTCAGCGTCACGAACACGGCCACGGCCTCCCCCTTCACGTCGTGCGGCCGGCCCACCGCCGCCGCCTCGGCCACGCTCGGATGGCTCACCAGCGCGCTTTCGATCTCGATCGTGGAGAGCCGATGCCCGGCCACGTTCAGCACGTCGTCGATCCGGCCCATGATCCAGTAGTAGCCGTCCTTGTCCTGGCGGGCATTGTCGCCGGCCAGATATTTGCCCGGCACGCGCGACCAGTAGGTTTCCACGAACCGCGCGTCGTCGCCCCACACGCCGCGGAGCATCCCCGGCCAGGGCCTCGTCATCACGAGCCAGCCCCCCTCGCCCTGCTCGACGGGCTCGCCCGCCGCATCGACGATCTCGGGAAACACGCCGGGCAAGGGCAGCGTGCAACTGCCGGGCTTCGTGGGCGTGCAGCCGGGCAGCGGGCTCATCATGATCCCGCCCGTCTCCGTCTGCCACCACGTGTCGACGATCGGGCAGCGCTTGCCGCCGATCACCTCGTGATACCAGATCCAGGCCTCGGGATTGATCCCTTCGCCCACGCTGCCG
>JBJSZP010000106.1:0-3833 GCA_046090365.1 Planctomycetia bacterium | reverse complement strand
CCAGAGAGTCGCCCGGCGAACACGTGAGTCGCGACGCATATGAGAAAGGCTATCGCCGTGACCCGCCGCTTACCAGTGGCTCTCGCGCTCACGAAGCCGGCGCGCTGCGATGGCAGGCTGAAGCCTGTCCTACAGGGCCTGAACGCTCGCGAGCGCGGCGGCGAGTTCGGGCTGCACGCCCATGCCGTCCACCGGCTCGAGGCCGATCCAGCCGCGATAGCCCTGCTCCTCGAGCGTCGCCAGCACGTTCGGCAGGTCGACCTCGCCGGTGCCGAGGATCACGGCCCGGCCCCGGCCCTTGAACGCACCGCGGATGGCGTCGGTGGCGTGCACATGGCCGATGTGGCCCGCGAGCATCTCGATCGCGGCGACAGGATCGTGGCCGTGCACCACAAGGGCGCCGGTGACGATGTGGCAGGCGAGGGCGCCCTCGGGCAGCGCGTCGAGGAGCCGCACGAGGTCTTCGGGGCTCGCCCTGCCCGCCTCGGCTGCAAGCCGGCAGCCCACGCGGTCGCCCCAGGTGCCGAGATCGACAAGCACGTCGACGAGCAGCTGCCAGCGCGGGTCGGCGGGCGCGTCGGCGGCCACCGGCGGAGGAATGTCGCCGACATGGTTCAAGAGCACGTCGGTGCCGAGCGCACGGGCCGCCTCGAGCGCAGTCTTCGTGGCCGCGATGCGGGCCTCGAGCCGGTCGGCATCGGTGTAGCCGCCGCGCGTGGGAAATGCCGCTGCGGCCACGACGAGCCCTTCGTCGGCGAGCCACTTGCGGATCTGCCGGATGCCCGTCTGCGACAGCTGCTCGGCCGCGAGGCCGGTGCGCAGGTCGAGCTCCACGCCGGAGAGGCCGAGCTCACGCACCTTGCGAAACGCCGAGCGCAGGTCGCGCGAGAGCGCGAGCGAGGCGACGGAGAGCCGGGACGTGTCCATGCAGTGAAACCGGGAGCGATCGCGGGCGAACCCACCGCATAGTATTCTGTCCACGATGCATTCGCTTGACCATGTGACTGCCGAACTCGAAAGGATCGCGCCCCTGCGGCTCGCCGCCGACTGGGACTCGGTCGGCCTGCTCGTCGGGTCGCGGCGCGGGTCGATCGCCCGCGTGATGACCTGCCTCACGCTCACGCCCGCCGTCGCCGCCGAGGCGGTGAAGAGCGGTGTCGACCTCGTGGTCACACACCACCCGCTGCCGTTCAAGCCCGTGGGACGAATCACCGCCGACACCGCCACCGGCCGCGTGCTGCTCGAAGTGATGGCCGCCGGGATCGCCGTCTGGAGCGGACACACGGCCTGGGACTCGGCCGCCGGCGGCATCAACGACCAGCTCGCCGCGCTCCTCGGGCTCGAGCACGTGTCGCCGATCACGCCGGACGAGGTCTATCCGCTCGCCGGCGTCGGCCGCGCCGGGGCCGCGCCGGCCGGGGCCACCGTGGCCGACCTCGCCCACCGGGCAGGGGCGGCGCTCGGCATCGCGGCGGTGCAGGTGGCCGGGCCCGCGGATCGGCCTGCCGGCCGCGTCGGGATCGTGTGCGGTTCGGGGGGCGATCTCATTCCCGAAGCCGCCCGGGCCGGCTGCAACACGTTCGTCACCGGGGAGCTCTCGCTCCACGCCGCCCTCGCCGCCATGGCCCACGGCCTCGTGGCGATCATGCTCGGCCACCATGCCAGCGAGCGGTTTTCGCTCGACGCGCTCGGCCGCCGGCTCGCCGAGGCGCTGCCGGGGCTCGAATGGCGGGCCAGCACCGCCGACACCGACCCGCTCGTGTGGCGGGCGATTTGATCGGCGGTTTTTGGATCCTACACTTACGGGGTAGTCGATTCCTCGCGGACCGGGCGGACCCCCTGTGAAACGCATCCTCACCGCCCTCCCGGTCTTCAACGAGGCCGCCCACGTCGCGGGCGTGCTCGACGAGGTGCTGCGGTTCACCGACCACGTGCTCGTGGTCGACGATGGCTCGAGCGACGGCACGGCCGACCTGCTCGCGGCCCGGCGCGACATCGCGGTTGTCCGCCACCCTGAAAACCGCGGCTACGGCGCCGCGCTCACGACGGCGTTTCAGGCCGCGCTCTCTGGCGGCTGGGATGGCCTCGTGACGATCGACTGCGACGGCCAGCACCAGCCCCGGCTGATCCCCGAATTCGCCGCGGCCGTCGCCGCCGGCCGGGCCGACATCGTGAGCGGCAGCCGGTATCTCGCCCGGTTTCCCGGCGACAGCGAGCCGCCCGCAGCCCGCCGGCGGGTCAACGCCGAGATCACGGCCGAGATCAATGCCCGGCTGGGCCTCGCGCTCACCGACGCCTTCTGCGGGTTCAAGGCCTACTCTCGCCGGGCGCTCGAGCGGCTCAAGCCCACCGAAACCGGCTATGCCATGCCGCTCGAGGTGTGGGTGCAGGCGGCCGCTGCGGGGCTCTCGATCGTGGAACTGCCGGTGCCGCTCCTGTATCTCGATCTGGCGCGGAGTTTCGGGGGCGCACTGGACGACGCGGCGACGCGTCTGGCCAACTACCGCCGCGTGCTCGATCGCGCGGAGTCGGCCGTGGCGGCCGCGACGGGCGCGGCGACCTGACCGCGGCCGACTGCCCATGCCCCCATTCCGACGCACTCCTCACGCGCCCGAGCGATCGGGCGCCCGGCTGATCGAGCCCCCGGTGCAGCCGTCGGCGGCCGCGCCCGCCGACTCGATCGAGACGCTCGTCGACAACAACCGCCTCCTGCGGGCCGCCTTCGACACGCGGATCGGCGACCTCAAGCTGTGGGAGCTCGTTGCGGCCACCCGCCGCGAGGTGCTCACCGTGGCGGCGGAATACACGCAGAGCTACCGCGACGCCGACCGGCCGAGCGACATCGCCGACTGGATCTCGCGGCCGATCATCATGGGAGGCCACCAGCCCGAGCTCTTCCACCCGGGCGTGTGGCTCAAAAACGCGGCGCTCGACGCCTACGCGCGGGCCGTGTCGGGCACCGCGATCAACCTCGTCGTCGACACCGACCGCTGCGTGCGCACGAGCGTGGGCGTGCCGGTCGGCACGCCGCGCGAGGCCCGCCTCGAGGAGGTGCCCTTCGACGCGCCGGCGCCCGAGATGGCCTGGGAGGAGCGGGCGATCGTCGATCGCGACGTGTTCGCGGCCTTCGGCGCGCGGGCGAGCGCCCTCCTCGCGCCGCTCGAGCCGCAGCCGATCCTCCGGCGCTGGTGGCAATTGGCCGTGGACCGCGCGGCGGAGTGCCACCGCCTCGGCCTCGCGCTCGCGCAGGCCCGCCACGCGCTCGAGGGGCGGTTCGGCTGGGAAACGCTCGAGGTGCCGGTGAGTGAACTCGTGCGGCTGCCCACCGTGATGGTGTTCATGGGCTGGCTGCTCGCGCACTGCCGGGAGTTTCACGAGGCCTACAACACGGCCCTGGCGGGCTACCGCCGCGTCCACAAGGTGCGCGGCCGCGGCCGGCCGATGCCCGACCTCGTCGTGCGCACCGAATCCCCCGGCGACGGCCCGTGGCATGAGGTGCCGTGGTGGATCTGGTCGCGCGACGACCCGCGCCGGCGGCGGGTGTTCGCCCACGTCTCGGCCTCCGGGATGCTCACGCTCTCCGACCTGGAGACGGTGCGGGTCGAACTGCCGATCTCGCCCGATACGTCGCCGGCCAAGTGGGTCGACGCGCTGTCGCGGCTCGAGGAGCACGCGCTGCGGCTGCGGCCCCGGGCGATCGTGACGACGATGCTCGCCCGGCTCCTGATCGCCGACGTGTTCGTGCACGGGATCGGCGGCGCGGCCTACGACCAGCTCACCGACGCGATCGTGCGGCAGCTCACCGGCTGCGATCCGCCCCGGCACGCGGTGGT
>JBJSZP010000105.1:0-1263 GCA_046090365.1 Planctomycetia bacterium | reverse complement strand
GGCGGCGGACAGGCCTGGAATTCCTGTGGTGCCGGCGGAGAACCGCAGGCTATAACCATTCGTAGCAACGATAGCTGGCGCACCCTTCGTGCGAGGCTGTGATGTTTGCCGCGCGTGATCCCCTCGACATCGACCGCTTCTTCCGTGGGCTGACGGAATACGCGTTCCATGCCCGGCTGGGCGTGGTCGATCCGCCGCTCGTCGACTATGTGGCCCTGCTCCTCGTGCGGTTCCTCCGGCACGACGCGCTCGTCACGCCCCCTGTCGGCGAGGGTGCCACCGAGGTCGCGACCCTCCTGGTGGCGGCCCGTGACCACGCCCCCGACGAAGCCCTGGCCGAGTATCGCCACGTCGGCGACTACACGCTGTTTTGGAGCGGGCTCTATCCGGAGGCGGTCGAGCGGCTGCGCAAGCCGGGGCGGGCCGATCAGTTCGTCGACTTCCGTGCGGCCGGCAAGCAGGCCTACTGGCTCGCGAGCATGCTCGAGCCCGACGACGCGGCGGAGGAGCGGCTGCTCTTCGAGCGGCTGAGCCGCGACTACGACCTGTGCGTGGAGGGCCTCGGCGAGGTGCGCCGCGCCTGGAGCGACGCAGCCTAGGTGAAGTTCATCCGAGCAGTTGCGCGGTCCACGCGGGATGGAACCCGGCGCCATCGACGGGGACTCCGGCGGCGACGGCGGCGGCCACGAGCCGTGAGCCGGGCACGAGCGCCGGGTCGATCGCGGCCTCGGCATGATCGAAATCGACCGCCCGGGCATCGGCGGCAAGGGGCCGCAGGGCCTGCACCGCGTCGTTCGCCCGGCCGGGGCACGTGAGGCGAAACGTGAACCGCCGGCCGGTGGCGAAGGCAGTCACGTCGGCGGGACCCGAGGCCGTGACGCGGCCCGCGTCGAGCACGGCGAGGTGCGTGAAGCACCCGGGCACATCGGCGTCGTCGGAGGCGGCCAGGACCGTGCGGCCCATCAGGTGCGCGTCGCCCACGAGTTCCTCCATGGCCGCCCGTTCCGACGGGTCGAGCGCCGCGAACGGGTCGTCGAGCAGGAGCACCTCCGGATCGTGGAGCAGCGCCCGGGCGAGGAGGAGCCGGCGGCCGCTCGCATCGGGGAGCGTGTCGATCGGATCGGCAACGCGACCGGCGAGGCCGGCGAGATCGAGGGCCTTGGCCACCGCCGTGCGGAGCGGCTTGCCGCCGAGGCCCGCGGAGAGGGCGGCCAGGTCGAGGAATTCCCCGACGCGGGCGGGAGGCCACGCCGGAGGCCGGCA
>JBJSZP010000104.1:0-2529 GCA_046090365.1 Planctomycetia bacterium | reverse complement strand
GCTGACCACGGTCTCGGCCGGTGGCGGGCTGCCCGTGCCCTACAAGCCGGGCGAGGTGCATGCCGATCTCTCCGGCTACTTCCAGCTCTGGGACGCCGCGCGGAAGCGGCTCGAAGACCGCTTCGGCCACCGTCTGCGGCTCGAGATCGAGCCGGGCCGCTACCTCACCGCCGAGAGTGGATTCGTGGTCACGGAGGTGCGGGCCGTCAAAAAGCAGGGCACCCGCAAATACATGCTCGTGGATGCGGGCTTCAACACGCTCGCCCGGCCGGTGCTCTATGGCTCGTACCATCCGATGAGCCTCTGCCCGATCGATGCAAAGTCTGCCGGCGATACCGCGGCCGAAACCGAGGACGTGGCCGTGGGCGGCCCCTTGTGCGAATCGGGCGACATCTTCACGCAGACCGACGGCGGCTTCGTGGCCACGCGGCCCCTGCCCGCGGCCCGGGTGGGCGACCTGCTCGTGATCGAGATCGCCGGGGCCTACGGGTTCGTGATGGCGAGCAACTACAATTCCAAGCCGCTGCCGGCCGAGGTGCTCGTCGACGGCGGCTCGGCCCGGCTCGTCCGCCGGCGGCAGACGCCCGAAGACCTCGTCCGCGGCGAAACGGTGTGAGAACCGCCGGCAGGCCGCGAAACGGCCATGTTTTGCCCACCGCGACAGTGCGGCTAGGATATTTCACATACTGACCTGCTGAATTTTCTCCCACCCCCGAGCCGATCTTCCCACCATGGCAAAAGCCGGCCCCCGCAAGAAGCTGCCCAAGGAACTCGCGGTCATCAACGCCGACAACTGCACCGGCTGCGAGAGCTGCCTCGAGGTCTGTCCAGTCGACTGCATCATCAAGGTGCAGCAGTACGACCAGTTCCACAATCTCCAAAGCTGGTGCGAGATCGACATCGAGCGCTGCGTGGGCTGCGAGGTGTGCGTGCACATCCCGGGCAAGAAGTCGAATCCCTACGACCTCAAGGTCTGTCCGTGGGATGCGATCGAGATGGTGCCGACGGAGCAGGTGGCGCAGGTCGTGGCCCAGATCGGCGGCCCGCCGGAATACGTCGAGAAAAACTGGGACAGGCTCGTGAACACGGCGCAGCACCTCGCCGAGCTGAAAGCAGCAGCCGGTTGACGTTCGTTGTTCGGGGCGGTACAACGTGACAAATGTTCACGTCCGCCGATCTCGATCATCTGCGCGACCACGTGCGACTGGCCTGCATCCCTGGCGTCGGGTCGCGCTACCGCCGGCTCTTGCTCGAGCGGTTCGGCTCGCCCGCCGGCGTGTTCGCGGCGCATCCTGACGAACTCCGCTCGATCGCCCGCGTGGGGAAACAGCTCGCCGAGGCGATCCCCGCCCTCGCCCGCGACTCCACGGCCGACGAGACGCTCGCGCTGTGTGCCAAACACTCCGTCGACATCGTCCTCGAGGGCACGGCGGAGTACCCAGGCCTCCTCGCGCGGATCGACGATCCACCCGGCCTGCTCTTCGTCCGCGGCGCGATCCTTCCCGCCGACGCGCTGGCTGTGGCCGTTGTCGGCGCCCGCCACGCCACGTCCTATGGCCTCAAGGTGGCCGAACAGCTCGGCGGCAGCCTCGCCCGGGCAGGCTACACCGTCGTCAGCGGCCTGGCCCGCGGGATCGACGCCGCCGCCCACCGCGGGGCCCTCGCCGCCGGGGGCCGCACGATCGCGGTGCTCGGCACCGGCGTGCTCAATATCTATCCGCCCGAGCACGCCGACCTCGCGCTCGACGTGATCAAGAGCGGGGCGATCGTGAGCGAGGAGCCGCCGCTCGCCCTGGCCCATGCCGGCGCCTTCCCCCAGCGCAATCGCATCGTCTCGGGCCTATGCCTCGGGACGGTCGTCGTGGAGGCCTCCGATCGCTCGGGCGCCCTGATCACGGCCCGGCTTGCCGGCGAGCAGGGCCGCGAGGTGTTTGCCGTGCCCGGCCCGATCGACTCGCGCATGTCGCGCGGCTGCCATGCCCTGATCCGCGACGGAGCCAAACTCGTGGCGGGCATCGACGACATCCTGGCGGAGTTCGGGCCCCTGTTCGAGACGGCCACGACCGCCACGGGGCGGACGGTGAGCCATCCGGCCGAGTTGCAGCTCGGCGACGTCGAGCGGCGCGTGCTCGACGCCGTGGGCGGAGCGGGAACGACGGTCGACGAGATCGTGACCGTGGCCGACGTCTCCGCATCGCAGGCCCTGTCGGCCATCAGCGTGCTGGAAATGCGGCGACTCGTGCGCCGCTTGCCCGGCAGCCGGGTGGAGCGGCTATAATCACGCGGGCAGGGGCGATTGTCAGAAAGTTCTCCCATGAAAGGCCCTCTTCTCGGGCTCGAGCGGCTGGAGCCACGCGCCCTGTGTGCCGTTGTGGCGGCGAGTGACTCCGGCCACATGCGGGTCGGCATGAACCTGGAGAGCGTGGTCGACTGGTCGCCGGCCTGGACCTTCACCGACGCGTTCAAGGCCTCGCGTGGCTGGATCGCACAGGAGTTCAACACGGCCACCTGGGAGACGGTCTGGGACGT
>JBJSZP010000103.1:0-12715 GCA_046090365.1 Planctomycetia bacterium | reverse complement strand
GCGAACGAGCGCACGGCCCTCACGGCCGAGCAGGCCGCCAGCGACACGAGCGCCATCTCGCGGAGCTGCGGGTCGGCGCAGTGGGCGATCCGTTCCAGGATGTAGGGCGGGACGATGCACTGCACGGGGCGGCGCGACATGGTGGAGACTCCTGGCGAGGTGGGCAACATGCCCCGAGAGCGCCGGTCGTGGCGTTTCCGATCAAATGACCGGTCGCAGGGGTCCGATTGCCTAGGTGGGTAGTGTTCCCTCGGTTGGGGCCACCCGCAAGGAGGATCCACCGTGAGCCCGCACCCCGGCCGCCGCCCCCGCCTCGGGCCCGCCCTCGCCTGCGCCTTGTTTTCCGGCCTCGTCGCCCCTGCCGCCGCCGGCGAATTCGCCCGGCTCGTCGACGGCCTCGCCGCCCCGTTCAAGGCCCTCCACCGGGCGCGGCCCGACACCTGCCGCGACGACGCCATCGAGCGGCTCGGCAAGGAGATCGACTGGCTCGAGCGCCAGCTCGACCTCCACGGCTCGATCGTGGCCAAGGCGCCCGACGTATGGGGGCAAAACCGCCTCGTGCGCCACCGGCTCGAATACGAGGAGCAGCTCCGGAAGCGGCTGCCGCTGTTCGAGCAATACAGCCAGGCGGCGATCCGCCGCAGCGACCAGTCGTTTCTGGGGATGGCGCTGGCGGTGCAGCAGGCCACGGGCCGGCGCCGCGGGGCCGACGTCGTGGCCGTGCCCGAGGCGAGCGTGGTGAACTCGATCCAGACGCTCCTCCCCACCACCAACGAAGACGTGGGCCGCGACGGTCCCCCGGTGATCGCCCGCACGGCCCCCTTCGCGGTGCCGGAGCTCGCGCCCGGGATGCAGTTCGAGGAGCGGCCGCTCGGGCTCGAGCCCACGCTCCAGCTCGACCACCTCTCGCGCTATCTCAATCACCTCCACGAACTCCGCCGGATCAACGAGGGCGACGACTCGGCCGACGCCCCGGGCTACGCGCTCAATCTCGTCCGCATCCCCGTGTCGATCACGACGGGGCACAAGACCCGCAAGGGCCACGGCGCCGAGGTGACGATCACGGTCGATCCCGATCTCGACGCCGCGCTCCTGCCCAACACCGTCCGCGACCTCGTGATCAACGATCTCGTCGATCTCATCGCCCCGGCCCTCATGCACTGCGTCAACGATCCCGACTGCGTCGCCTGGGCCGACCAGATCCTGGCGCCGGCCGCCGCCGAGGCGGAGCGGGCGGGCGTGATGGCGGCGATGCGGTCGCTCTCGGAGCGGCTCCCGGCGATCACGCCCTCGGCGGCGCCCTCGCTGAAGACGCGGCGGTCGCGGCTGCCGATCCCCGTCTCGCAGCTGGCCGAGGTGGCGGGCGTGCGGCAGATCGCCGTGCTCGTGCAGGCGGCGCGGCGGGCCCTCGCCGCGCACCCCGCGGCCCGGCCGTGCATCGGGTATGTCGACGTGCGCGGGTATCTCGCGGAGGAGCTCGGCGCGGCCTACGACCTCCTCGCGCTCGACGCCCATCGCGACCTCTGGGCGCAGCTGCCCGGCTGGCGGCTGCCCGACCTCGTGCGCGGCCGCCGGGCCGACGATCTCGCCCGCCTGCGCTGCCACGTGCTCACCGCCCTCGGCACGGGCCGGGAGCCGCCGGGCGGCGCCGCGGCCGAAGTGCTCCCCGGGCCCGAGGCAGGCATCTGCTGCGAGGAGAGCCTGCCCGCCGAGCCGCTCTGCCGGACCGCGGCGGCGGTGCTCACGTGGGGCATTCTCGTCGAGTCAGCCCTGCTCGAGGAGCGGCTCGTGAGCGACATGCGCGAGGCGGGCGTGGCCGCATGCGGCCTGCCGCTCGTGGGGCCCGATCCGGCCCCGGAGGCGCGGGCCGCGTTCTGCGACTACGTGCGCCGCCGCTGGCCGGTGCGCGTGTTCGCGCTCGACCCGGCGATCGACGAGCAGACGGTGGAAGACGCCTTCGCCCGCCGCCGCGAGCTGCAGATCGTCACGGCCGCCGCCTTCGCCACCGGCCGGCTCAACGCCCAGGCCCTCGAGCGCTACACCCGCCGCATGGAAACAGACATGTCGGTGGTGGGCCTCAACCGCACGGCCGTCGGCTTCGCGCACGGTGCCGACACCTTCGGCTGGCGGTTCCATCCGCGGGTGCAGACGCCCCCCACCCGCGGCCAGCTCGCGGCCCTCGGCGAGACGCTCTGCGGCCCCTCCTCCGACGCCGACCTCATGCAGCGGGCGCTCGAGCCCGGCATCCGCGAGTGCGTGGCGATCGTGGTCATGCCGTCGTTCGTGCCGCGGCTCACGCTCGACGTGCAGACCCGCTGGTTCTCGCTCGCGCACCCGGCGGCCACGGAGCCCGGCATGCGGCACACGCTCAAGCTCTCGCGGTCGCTCAAGGCGATCGAGCGGGGAGCGGCGGCCGCCTGCGGCCGGTGCGGGCATCTCTACCACGACGGCCAGCAGGCCCTGCTGATGCGCAAGGTGGAGACGCTCGCGGCGCGGATGCCGCAGCAGACGCTTCATGCGCGGATTCCCCGCGAAAACACGAGCGGCGGCTTCGAGCTCTTCGACGCAGGTGTCACCGACCTCGCGCCGGAGCTCGCCGGCTGGTACGGCGCTCCGGGCGTCGATCCGGCCGCGGGCACGACGCTGTTTCTGATCGGCAAGGGATTCAGCGTGCACGACACGCGCGTGGTTGCCGGCGGCCGCCCCGCCCGCTTCCGCCTTCTCTCGCGCGAAGTGATGGAGGTCGAAATCCCGCCCGGCGTGCAGACGATCGAGGGCCACGGAGCACAGGCTGCAGCCTGTCGTGGCCTCGTCTCCCCCGTCACCCACATCGAGCCGCTTCCGCCGCCGGCCGACGCCCCCGCCCTCCCCGCCCCGTTCGCGTGCCACGACCGCGAGTTCGTCGACGTGCACCTCGCCACGCCCTACGGCGTCACCAGCCACCTGCTCGTGCCCGTGGCCCGCCGTGCCGGCGGCGCCGACGCGGCCGGCTGCATCCTCGCGTTCGCCGAGTCAAACGCGCTGCGGCTCTCGTTCACCGTGAGCAAGGCCACGGCCGCGCGCACGGAGGCGGCCCGGGTCGACGAGTTTTTCGCGGCCGATGCCGACCGGATCATGGTTCGCGTGCCGGAGGTGTTCGTGCCGCCGGCCCGCGGTGGGCTGCAGTTCATCCTGCGCGACGAGTCGAGCGGTGCGACGGCGGCGCTCTTCTCCTTCGAGCCGCTGGCGTTCGACGCCCGCGAGAGCGCCTACGTGATCGCGGGGGGCGCCCTGCGCAACTTCGTGGGCGACACCTCGCGGCCGGCCACCGACAAGACGCTCCGCGGCGCGCTCAAGCCGTATCTCGACGCCCTGCTCGCCCGCGGCGAGATCGCGGAGGACGGCGACGCGGTGCCGTTCACGCTCACGGCCACGCTCGTGGCGGAGGGGCAGCGGGTGCCGGTGGCGGGGGCGATCCCGGTCACGGTCACCCGTCGCGGCAAGACGACGGTCGAGCCCGACGCGGTATCATCTCCGCCATGAACATCGTCATCCTCGACGGCTTCACGACCAATCCCGGCGATCTCTCCTGGAGGCCGCTCGAGTCTCTCGGCACGGTCGTCGTGCACGACCGCACCGCCGATGCCGATATCGTGGCCCGAGCCCGCGACGCCGAGATCGTGCTCACGAACAAGACGCCGCTCTCCGGCGGCGTGATCGCATCGCTGCCACGCCTGAGGTGCATCTGCGTGCTCGCCACGGGCTACAACATCGTGGATGTGGCCGCGGCGAAGGCGCTCGGGATCACGGTCTGCAACGTGCCGGAATACTCCACGCCCAACGTGGCCCAGGCGGTGTTCGCCCTGCTGCTCGAGTTGACCAACCGCACCGGCCACCACGACCGCACGGTGCACGAGGGCCGCTGGGCCGCCTGCGCCGACTTCTGCTACTGGGACGGCGATCTCGTGGAACTCGCCGGCCTCACGCTCGGGATCGTGGGCTACGGCCGGATCGGCCAGGCCGTGGCCCGGGTCGGCCGGGCGTTCGACATGCGGATTCTCGCCCACCGCCGCACGGCGGCCGGCGGGATCGACGGCGGTGAATACGCCGACCTCGACCGGCTGTTCGCGGAGAGCGACGTCGTGAGCCTCCACTGCCCGCTCACGCCCGACACGCGCGAGTTCGTCGACGCCGCGCGGCTCGCCCGCATGAAGCGGACCGCGTTCCTCGTCAACACGGCCCGCGGCGGGCTCGTGAATGAGGCCGATCTCGCCGCCGCGCTCGACGCGGGCACGATCGCCGGCGCGGGCCTCGACGTCCTCTCGGTCGAGCCTCCGCCCGCCTCGAATCCGCTGCTCACGGCCCGCAACTGCGTGATCACGCCCCACATCGCCTGGGCCACGCGCAGCGCCCGCCGCCGGCTGATCGAGGCCACGGCGGGCAACGTGGCCGCGTTCCTCGCCGGCCGGCCGCGGCACGTCGTGATCTGACCAAGGCCGGCCCCGCGACCCTGCCGGTGGGGCGGCCCCTGCCGCCTGCGGCGAATCTGCCGCCGGAGCCCCGGGCTTTTTTGATCCGGGGAGCGGGTCGTAGCGAACGCGGTGGAACGGCCACACCTCACCTCGTCGAAACGTCGATTTTTTCTCCGGGTGGTGGGCGGAACACAGCAGGAGCTTCATGACTGGTCCAGGGATTTCGAGGCTCGGCAGGGCCGTCGCGCACGCTCTCCGCGCGATGGCTGCGTTCGTCGTCTGCGTGGTGGTCGCCGCGAGTCGGCAGGAGGCTGCGCTCGCCGACGAGCTGATTCCTCTGCCGCCCGTCGATTCGTCTCCCGTCGATCTGCCACCTGTTGATGAGATCCTGCAGTTGCCCGAAGTCGACTGGGGCCTGCCTGCCGACTCCCAAACCTACGTGATTGCCGAAGCGGTCGCCTTCCAGCGCGACAATCAGTCGGCCGACGTCCCCCTCGTCAACGACATCCTCGCCGACGACACCGTGCTCTCCGTCGGAGGTCTCAACGCACCCACCGCCTACGGCGTGCGGGCATTCATCGGCGTCCGGAGGCCGGATGCGTTGGGCTACGAGGTCGGCTACCTGGGCGTCTACGGCATGGGGATCACGCGGACGCTCACCGGTCCCGCAAGCCTGCAGATTGCAGGCCCCCTCGCGGGCCTCGTGCCGCTGCCCTTCGGGGACGGCGACCGCGTGGAGGCGACGTATTCGTCGATGTTCCAGTCGGCCGAATTCAACCTCTTCAAGGGCTGCTGCTCGGACGACGACCGCGGCTGCATCGACTGGCTCGGAGGATTTCGCTATGCCAACCTCAACGAGCAGGCCGATCTCGCGTTCACGTGTTGCACCACCGCGCCCACCGGAGCGATCGGCAGTTCGTACAACGTGCAAACCTCCAATAATCTGTTCGGCGGCCAGTTCGGCGGCCGGGCTTCGCGGTGGTGGGGCAACTGGGGCCTGGAGGGCTGGGCCAAGACGGGCGTGTTCGCAAACGTGCAAAACCAATCGCAGGCTCCGATCGTCGACCCGGCCAATCCCGGCCCGCCCTTCCGTGAGGCCCGGTCGGTGAACGGCGTCGAGCCTGCCATGCTCGCCGACCTCAACCTCTCGGTGGCCTATCGGATCAGCGAGCGGATCTACCTGCGGGTCGGCTACAACGCCCTCTGGGTCGGCAACGTGGCGCTCGCCCCCGAGCAGTGGGATTTCAACGGGGGCCCGGAGAGCGGCACCGTCCTCTCCGGCATCCGAGGCACAGCGTCAATGCAAAGACCTGCCGCACCGACGGCGCTCGATACGCGAAGACAGAAGCAACCCGCCCCATGCCCAATCTGTTCGTCACTCGCCCCCGCGAGGCCCGAAGTTTGCCTCGCCCGCCCGAACAGCCCGCACAAGCCGAACGCCTTCCCTCCGCCAGAAGGCCCAGCCTGCCCCTTCGGAAAAGCCTACTTCCCGGCCGGCTTCGCTTCGTCGAGGACGATCGACGCGGAGTTGATGCAGTAGCGGAGGCCCGTGGGGGGCGGGCCGTCGTTGAACACGTGCCCGAGGTGGGCCCCGCAGCGATGGCATGTCACCTCCGTCCGCACCCCAAACCCGGGAATGCCGGCCAGCGACCGGTCTTCATGCTCGGCCACGGTCTTGTTGCGCACCTTGTCGATCGGGGCGTAGAAGCTCGGCCAGCCGCAGCCGCTGTGAAACTTCTCCCCCGAGGTGAAGAGCGGCTCGCCGCAGCAGACGCAGCGGTAGGTGCCGGGGGTTTCGGTGTCGGTGTATTTGCCGGTGAAGGCCCGTTCCGTGCCCTTCTTGCGCGTGATCTCGAATTGCTCGGGCGTGAGCCGCTTCTTCCACTCGGCGTCGGTCTTGGGGATCTCGGCGTCGGGGATCCGGCCCAGGAGGGCGGGATTCTTCACGGGGGGCGAGGCGGGCGCCCCGGCCGGTTCGGCGGCAGACACGACGGTGGCTCCAAGCAGGAGGAAGGCGGCGAAGGGTTTCATGGCGATCAGCGTTTCCGGGGATCGGGGAGCGTCTTCGGCTCGTAGGCGTGGTCGCGCTTCCGCAGCACGACCGCCTTCACGATTTTATCCGGCGGGGCCCCGGAGGCCATTTCTCCCTCCGTCCGCGTGATCTTGGGGAGCACGTCGAAGCCCTCGATCACCCGCCCAAACACGGTGTGCTTGCCGTCGAGGTGCGCCGTCGGCTGAAACGTGAGGAAAAACTGCGAGCCGCCCGTGTTGGGCCCCGCGTGGGCCATCGAGAGCGTGCCCAGGAAATGCTTCCGGGCCCCCGGCTTCCCCACCTCGCACTCGATCGCGTAGCCCGGGCCGCTCGTGCCGGTGCCCGTCGGATCGCCCCCCTGGGCCATGAATCCGCCGATCACGCGGTGAAACGGCGTGCCGTCGTAGAAGCCCTTCTCCACGAGGCTGATGAAGTTCGCCACCGTGTTCGGCGCCTCGTTTTCGAAGAGCTCCACCGTCACGTCGCCCTTCGTGGTCGTGATCTTCACGCGCGGCAGGTCGTCGGCCTTCGCCTCGGCCGCCCGCTTCGCCATCTCCTCGGCCACCTTGGGCCGCTCGGTCGCCGCGGCCATCTCGAGTTCAGCGATCTTCTCCTTGTCGACGCCCGCAGCCGCCGCCTTCTTGAGCCAGGCGTCGGTGCCGTCGATGTCGGAGGTGAGCATCGCGGCCGACGCCGCCAGCATCAGCACGGGCTTGTCGGCAGCCCCCGCATTGTCGAGCGTGTCGGCGAGCGCGAGGGCCTTCTTTGGGTCGTCGTTCCGCAGGGCCGCGGCCACGACGGCGCCGGTGATCTCGCGGGCCTGGGCGTTTTTCGGATCGGCCTGGGCCACGGCGAAGGCGGCGGCCTCGAGCTTCTCGCTGGCGGCCCGGGCCTCGGCCTGCACCTCGTTGAACTTCTTCTCGATCGCCGCCTGATCGGCCTTCGGCTGGTGATACTTCGCCTGGAGCACGGTGAGCTCGGCGATGTATTCCTTGAGTTTCTTGCTCGCGGCGGCCATCTCCTCCTTGGCCTTGGCCGGGTCGAGCCTGGGCTCCACGGTGGCCGTCTGGGCATGGGCGACGGAGGCAACCAGGATCGCGGCAATCAGGGCGCAGATGCGAAGAAACATGGAGGTGGCTCCCAGGGGGGTGCGGCAAGGCCGGCATTAGAGCATGATCGTGCAACCCCGCGACTCCCCATGCCCAAACCCCGCCCCGCCCCGCCCGTCGACGCTGCCAGCGCCCCGCGCATCATCGGGGGCGACCTCCGCGGCCGCCGCCTCGAGTTTTCGCCCGACCCGCGCACGCGGCCCATGAAAGACCGCGTCCGCGAGACGCTTTTCGACCTGCTCGGCCAGCGGGTGAAGGGGGCGATCGCCCTCGATCTGTTCGCGGGCTCCGGCGCCCTCGGCTTTGAGGCCCTGAGCCGCGGGGCGATCCGGGCGGAGTTTGTGGAGCGGCATTTCCCCACGGCCGACGCCCTCCGGCGGTCGGCCCGGTCGCTCGGCGTGGAGGACCGCGTGGGCGTGCGCTCGGGCGACGTGCTCCTCTGGGCAAAGAAGCTCCCCACGGCCCCTGCCCCGCTGCCTGTCGACGCCCCGTGGGTCGTGTTCATCTCGCCGCCCTGGGAGTTTTTCCATACGCGGGCGGCCGACGTGATCGCCCTCGTGGCCGCGCTCGAGCGGGCCGCCCCGCCGGGGAGCACGTTCGTGGTGGAGGCCGACACGGCCTTCGACGGGTCGCTCCTGCCCGACGCCGCCGCGTGGGACATGCGGCCGATCCCCCCGGCAGTGCTGTATCTGCGATAACGCCGCCGCCTCAGCCCCCGTGCTTCCCTCCGCCCCCTCAAAGCCCGGAGCGGAAGCGACGGGGTAATGCGTACGACGCCGCCCCCAGCTCCACCCCCGGGCTCCCGCCCGGGGCTTGTTGGATAAACGCGGAAGCGACGGGGTCTGTCCGCCCCCATCTGGTATCCTTGAACCATGGACGTCATCAACCAGCGGGAGGCGGTTCCGTTTACCACGGTCGACGGCTCGACGATCCGTGAACTGCTCGCCCACCGCAATTCCTCGATCCGCCAGCAGAGCCTCGCCGAAGCCCGCCTCGCCCCGGGGCAGGCCACCACGCCCCACCACCACCAGGTCACCGAGGAGATCTACTACATCCTCTCCGGCTCCGCCCTCATGACGCTCGCCGGCGAGTCGCGGCCCGTCGGCCCCGGCGACGCGATCGCGATTCCCCCCGGCCTCGTCCACACCATCAAAAACACCGGTGCCGAGGAGCTCGTCTTCCTCTGCACCTGTGCCCCCGGCTACGAACACACCGACACGTTCCTTTCCCCGCCCCCATGCCCGACGCCTTCCAAACAATCCTCGTCTCCGAAGGCCTCGTAAGCGCCGACCAGCTCGCCGAAGCGCTGCGCGTGTCGCAGGCGTCGGGCAAGAAGGTCCACGACGAGGTCGTGCGCCTGGGCTACGCCCCGGGCGACAAGGTGATGCAGGCCCTCGCAAAGGCCTACCGCCTCAAGTTTGTGAATCTCGCCGGCCTCGAGGTACAGCCGGAGGTGGTGGCCCTCCTCCCAGAGAGCGTGGCCCGCGAAAACTCGATCTTCCCCGTGGCCGAGTCGGGCACGGCCCTGCGCGTGGCCACCTCCGACCCCACCGACCTCGACACGCAGGAGAAGCTCCGCTTCATCCTGAACCGCGACATCGAGCTCGCCCTCGCGCCGCGCGACCAGATCGTGGAGGCGATCAACCGCCACTACGGCGTGAGCGACGGCGAATCGGCCGACTCGATGCTCCAGGAATTCACCGACACGGCCATCGACTTCACCGAGACGGCCGTCGAGCAGGCGGCCAACGCCCAGGCGGAAGACAACTCCGACGCTCCCGTCGTGAAGCTCGTGAACCTGATCATCACCGAGGCGGTGCAGCTCAAGGCGAGCGACATCCACATCGAGCCCTTCGAAGACCGGATCCGCATCCGCTATCGCATCGACGGCCGCCTCGTGGAGCGCGACAATCCCCCGCGCCGTCTTCTCGGCGCCATCCTCTCCCGCATCAAGATCCTCTCGAAGCTCGACATCGCCGAGCGCCGCCGCTGCCAGGACGGCCGCATCAAGCTCACGGCCGACGGCAAGGACTACGACCTCCGCGTGTCGGTGATGCCGACGAACCACGGCCAGACGGTCGTGATGCGGATCCTCGACAAAGACAACATCCGCGTCGGCATCCGCCAGCTCGGCCTCTCCGACGCCGACTTCCGCCAGTTCAAAAACCTCATCCGCCGCCCCAACGGCATCATCCTCGTGACGGGCCCCACGGGCTCCGGCAAGACGACCACGCTCTACGCCGCCTTGAACGAGCTCAACCGCCCCGACACGAAGATCATCACGGCAGAGGATCCCGTCGAGTATTACCTCGCCGGCATCAACCAGTGCGAGATCAAGCACTCGATCGGCCTCGACTTCGCCCGCGTGATCAAGTCGATGCTCCGGCAGGCGCCAAACGTGATCCTCGTGGGCGAGATGCGCGACACGGAAACGGCCCAGATGGGCATCCAGGCCTCGCTCACGGGCCACCTCGTGTTTTCCACGCTGCACACCAACGACGCCCCCGGCGCGATCACCCGCATGATCGACATGGGCGTGCCGGCGTATCTCGTGGCCTCGAGCGTGATCGCGGTGCTCGCCCAGCGGCTCGTGCGCGTGAACTGCCCCAAGTGCAAGCAGCCCTTCCAGCCGCTCGACACGCAGCTCGAGCTCGCCGGGGTCACGCCCGAGATGCTCAAGGGGGCCACGTTCATGAAGGGCCGCGGCTGCGCCCACTGCCAGAAGTCGGGCTACAAGGGCCGCCTCGGCATCTTCGAGCTGATGGTGATGAACAACAAGATCCGGGAGTTGGCCTTCCAGGGGGCCCCCACCACGAAGATCCGCCAGGCGGCCGTGAGCCAGGGGATGAACGTGATGTTTCACGACGGCATCCAGAAGGTGCTCCGTGGCATCACCACCTTCGACGAGGTTTTCCGGGTGGCCAAAAAGGTCGAAGAGTAGCGCCTATCGCCGCGTGGGACGCTCAGGCGACTCGTGCCGCCATGTTCACCACCAGCGCTATCGCCCGGTCGAGTACGAATTCGCGAAACTCCCGCTCACGCAAGACCGGCCGGAGCTTTGCCTCGACCTGCCGCCGCAAGGCAGTCATTCGCTCTTTCCCCACATCGACCGGTGGATTGTCTGGAATAGCCAACTTTCGGCGTACCATGCGCACGAATGCGGGGCTTTCCAAGTCCAAGGACAAATGCCTCGCTGCGTAGTCGAGGTCGAAGAAGTCGCGGATCGCAACGTCCCGTCGCGAAAGCGCAGCGCGATATTTCTCGGCCATAGCTTCCAAGGCGGTGATGCAGGCAACATCCACCCCCGGCACGGCAGGCTGCCCGCTGATCGGATCCAAAAGCGCCGTTCGAGCTGGAAGTTTTATGGACGGCGTCAATGCCGGCTCGCGAACACTCACATCAACGAGAATGGTTTCCTGCTCGCCGCTCAGGACGGATTGATAGGCCAAGGCACCGCTGTACTGCGCTGAATCATTGGCTCCCTTGAGTTCGCTGCGGCAACAAAATTCCGGGAGCCGATGAGCCACGTCGGAGACCGCGCATTTGACTGAATTTGAAGCGCCGCGGCGCTCGGCTCTGCTGGCATTGGCCGGCAGCGGAATCGCGAAGTCGAGATCCTCACTGAGCCGGTAAAAGCCGGCATGCACTTTCGCCAGGCACGTGCCACCCTTGAAGATCAGTTGAGCGCCACCATGACGGGCGAAATCATCGAGCAGAATGGTGCAGAAGTAATCTTTTTCGATCGCCTGGCCAGCAAACCCTGTCTTGGCGGCCGTGTAGGCGACGGCCTCTCGAAACAGAGGGACGTCGTCGTGAAGCCTGAAGCGAGCATCGCCATGGTCAGCCATTGATGACGACGCCCCATGTCTTTGAGATCGGGCCTCGTGCGGGTAGCGTTGGCACCAGCGGGATTTTCGCGGTCGTGGTGGTCAATGCCTGCTTGAGACGGGAAAGAGAGGTCTTGCTCGCGTCGAGGCGTTCGAGGATGGCACCAACGCGGCGGATCGTTCCCATATTTCCATACAGCACCGCGGCACGGGCCAATTCATCCGCAGTGATCCTGCCGGCGTGAAGGTCGTTTCGAATCCACTCATAAGCCTCGGGCAGGCTATCGAACCGGCACCAATCGTAGACGGCATCGACAAGAGTGCGGACACGCGAGGAATACACGAGCGTCTCACCCGAGGGCATTGGAACCGTCTCGACGCCGCCAAGCCGGTCGCGCGCGACCTTGATGAGTTTTATGGCGATTCTCCCAACCCGTCGCTCTCCCGAGATGGCGTCGTTGTAGATCGTCGCGAGGGATGGAAGTTGCTCCGAATAGCCGTACCGATTGAAGGCCTTTGGGCCTGTAATCTGATAACGGGAGTTCCTGTCCGCCATCAGGGCATTGATGGCGGTGGCTTCGTCCGGCGTCCAGATGCCGCCAAGGGGCAATCGTGGCGGAAACAGATACAGCCCCTTGCGGACGTTGGCGATCATGCCGGATCGCGCCATGCGGCTGAGAAGCTCTCGCTCCTGCTTTGCGGAAAGGCGCAGCCCGGAGGCGAGGTCCCCCGTACGCATAATGCGGAGATTTCGCATCTGCGCGAAGGCGAGGGCCGCGTTTTCGAGTTGGCCAAGCTTCCTGGGCATTGAGGTATTCTATTTCTCGATAATTGCCTGTAAAGCAATAATCGGGAAATATCCTACCCTTACCGCCTCGCGAAAGTCAGCCGTCGCTTCCGCTCCGTGCTTCGTGGCGACCGGGACGGTCGCCCCACGGCGGCCTCCAGCCCCCGCGCTTGCCCTGCCGATGATTCCCTTGGCATAATTGACGTGGATCGACCGGCGGCTGTCAGGGGCCTGCCGGTCGCCAAGGCGGTGCCCCCAATGGCCGGGCTCTCTCTCTCCCCACCGCCGGGAACTGTGCGGATTTTCCGCGGCGCGGCAGAATATGATTGCCTTTGGAGGGTTTCCGCCAAAGGACGCCGCCGATTCCCCTCCGTTCCTCCCCCGCCAGGTGTTTGCCCCATGAGCACGGCCGCTTCCTCCCCGATGGCGCAGCAGGTCGAGAAGCTGCTCAAGGTGGCCGTCGACAACGGCGCCGCCGAGCTGCGGCTCTCGGGCGGCATCTCCCCGAT
>JBJSZP010000102.1:0-3488 GCA_046090365.1 Planctomycetia bacterium | reverse complement strand
CGAGATCCGCGCCTGGCTGGATGAGCTGGCATAGCAGGGCGCGCGCCGGCTTCGGGCTCCCCGTATCCCATCGCCGGACGCTCACTGCGGCCCTCCAGGCCTCCGCTCGCTCGACTCCGGCTGCGCTGCGCCTGGCGGCTGTCGCGACATCGCCGCCACCGTGCGATCGAAGATCCGCTCGAAGGTGGTGCGGATGCGGGCCGTGAGTGCTTGGACGTCGGCGGTGAGGGCCTCCGGGCCGGCGGCACCGAGGAGGTGGGCGAGCGTCCGCTGTTCGGCTGGATCCTCCGGGAAGTCGTGCCGTGCATGGGCGTCGAGGAGCCGGAGCCGGCCTTCGATCGTGCGCAGCGTCCGATAGGCGCCGATGAGGAAGGCGTGGTCCTCGGCACGGGCCAGGTGCGCTCGTGAGTGGGACAGGCGTCAGCCTGTCATGCCCTTGCCCGCTGGTACGCGCCGGCTTCGGGCTCCCCATATCCCATCGCCGGACGCTCACTGCGGCCCTCCAGGCCTCCGTTCGCTCGACTCCTGCTGCGCTGCGCCATCCATGGCTGCGCTTGCCTGCATACGCCTGCTCCGGGACACGGGGAGCCCGAAGCCTCCCCCTTTCCCAGTTGAGGAGGCTCGGGGCTGCCCAGACCATTGAGCGGGCTGTGGGAGCGAGCGCAGCCATGGATGGCGAAAGCGAAGCGGACACGCAGAGAGCCGAGGCCGGGAGGGCCGAGGCGAACGTCAAGCGAGATGGTCTGGGCAGTCACGAGCCGGTGCGCACCCCTGCACCAAGGGATGACACGCTGAAGCCTGCCCCACATCGGGATACGGGGAGCCCGAAGCCGCGCGGTTGAGGTGGCCATGATGACGCTGTTCATGCACATTCTGTGTCTGTGTCTGTTGCACCTTGCCTGCTTCCTCACCCCCATGCACACCATCCACGCTGCCGAACCGACTGCCGATCCGCATCTCTGGCTCGAGGATGTGACGGGAGAAAAACAGCTCGCGTGGGTGCGGGCGCGGAATGCGGAGAGCGTGCAGGCGCTCGCAGAGTCGGATGAGTTCAAGCGGCTGGAGGCGCGGCTGCTCGCGATTCTCGACTCGAAGGATCGGATTCCGATGGTGTCGCGGATCGGCGACAAGCTCTACAACTTCTGGCGCGACGCGAAAAATCCGAAGGGCGTGTGGCGGCGGACGACGCTCGCGGAATACCGCAAGCCGGAGCCTGCCTGGGAGACCGTGCTCGATCTCGACGCCCTCGCCGCGGCCGAGCAGGAAAACTGGGTGTGGCACGGGGCGACGGTGCTCGAGCCGGACGACCGCGTGTGTCTCGTGTCGCTCTCCCGCGGCGGTGCAGACGCCGACGTCGTCCGCGAGTTCGACCTGCAGGCAAAGGCGTTCGTGGCCGGCGGCTTCGCGCTGCCTGAGGCGAAGAGCCGCGTGGCCTGGCGCGACCACGACAGCCTGTTCGTGGCCACCGACTTCGGCCCGGGCTCGCTCACGACCTCGGGCTACCCGCGGACGGTGCGCGAGTGGCGGCGCGGCACGCCGCTCGCCGAGGCGACGCCCGTGTTCGAGGGGAAGCCCGACGACATGAGCGTGGGGGCATACCGCGACCTCACGCCCGGGTTCGAGCGCGACTTCGTGACGCGGCAGATCACGTTTTGGACAAACGAACTGTTCCTGCGCCGCGACGGCGGGCTCCTGAAGGTCGAAAAGCCCGACGACGCGAATGCCGCCGTGCACCGCGAGTGGCTGCTCATCGAGCTGCGGAGCGACTGGGAAGTCGCGGGCACGACATGCAAGGCCGGCAGCCTGCTCGCGGCCGACTTCGAGGAGTTTCTGGCCGGCGACCGCTCGCTGCACGTGCTCTTCGAGCCGACCGACCGCACCTCGCTCGCCGCGTGGGCCGGCACCCGGCACCAGATCCTCGTCACGACGCTCGACAACGTCCGCAGCCGGATCGACGCCCACACGTTCGTCGACCGCGCCTGGCGGACGACGCCGCTTGCCGGCGTGCCCGAGTTTGGCACGGCGTCCGTCGCGCCGGTCGACGAGATCGAATCGGACGACTGCTGGCTCGTGACGTCGAGCCCGCTCGAACCCTCGACGCTGTCGCTCGGCTCCGCCGCGACGCCGGCCACCGCTCCGGAACGGCTCAAGCAGACGCCCGCCTTCTTCAAGGCTGCCGGCCTCGAGGTCGAGCAGCACGAGGCCGTGTCGCAGGACGGCACGCGGATCCCTTACTTCCAGATCGGGCGGGCCGACCTCCCCCGCGACGGATCCACGCCCACGCTCCTCTACGGCTACGGCGGGTTCGAGATCCCGCTGGTGCCGGGCTACAACGCCGTCGCCGGAGCGGCCTGGCTCGAGCAGGGGGGCGTGTATGCGATCGCCAACATCCGCGGCGGCGGCGAGTTCGGGCCCCGCTGGCACCAGGCGGCGCTCAAGGAGAAGCGGCCGCGGGCCTACGAAGATTTCGCCGCCGTGGCCGAGGATCTCGTGCAGCGCAAGGTCACGTCGCCCCGGCATCTCGGCATCATGGGAGGCAGCAACGGCGGGCTGCTCGTGGGCAACATGTATGCCCGCCGGCCCGATCTCTTCGGCGCCGTCGTCTGCCAGGTGCCGCTCCTCGACATGCGGCGGTTCAACAGGCTGCTCGCGGGCGCGAGTTGGATGGGGGAATACGGAGACCCCGACAAGCCCGAGGAGTGGGCGTTTATCCGTGGGTTTTCGCCGTATCACTCTGTCGAGCGGTCCGCGGCCCATCCGCCGATCCTGATCACCACGAGCACCCGCGACGACCGCGTGCATCCGGGCCACGCCCGCAAGATGACGGCGCTGCTGATGGAGCAGGGGAAGGACGTGCTGTACTACGAAAACATCGAGGGCGGCCACGGCGGCGCCGCCGACAACAAACAGCGGGCCTTCATGGACGCCCTCGGCTGGACGTTTCTTAGCCGCCGACTGAAGTGACGGCGGGCGACCCGATATCGAGCACCCGCACCTCCCCGAGCCATGCGGCCGCGCCGGACCGATCGAATCCCACCTTCGGCGCGACGAACGTGCCCGTGAGGGTCGCACGGATGCACGGCCCCGGCGCGGCGCCCGTGTCGCAGTCGAGCCCGGAGGGCAGGTCGACGGCGAACACAGCCACATGATCCCGCGCCGCCACCGCGTTCACCGCCTCGATCGCGGTGGCGATCGCCCCGCGAGGCGCGCCCGTCGCCCCGGTGCCGAGCAGCGCATCGACGATCCAGTCGGCCCCGGCCAGCGCCCGCTCCCACGCCTCCTGCGGCGCCTCCGCGAGCCTGGCGGCCGGCATGCCCATCTTCTCGACGACGTGCCAATTGATCGCCGCGTCGCCGCGATACTCGGCCGGATCACAGGCCAGGAGGAGGCGCACGTCGTGCCCGAGGTTCACGAGGTGCCGGGCGATCACGAACCCGTCGCCGGCGTTGTTGCCCTTGCCGCAGACGATCGCCACGCGGGCCGCGGGC
>JBJSZP010000101.1:0-1354 GCA_046090365.1 Planctomycetia bacterium | reverse complement strand
ACCGTGAATCCGTCGATCAGGCAGCAGGGCATCGCTCCGGGCACTGACCTCAGGAGCGCGGCGATCGCCACCGTATGGTCTGGGACGTCATATGCGCTGAGCTTTGGCATATCGGACGAAACGCTCCTGACGGCCTACGACGCGTCGTTTGGCACTGCGGACGTGATCAACTCGAGTTTCGGCGGTGGTGACCCGGGCGGCATGGGCTCGATCTCTTGGTTTGCCGACATCTACTCATTTTTTGGCTCGAAAACAACGTACGTCGTGAGCGCGGGCAACGATGGTCCGGCGACGAACTCCGTCGATGCGCCCGGGTCGGCGTACAACACGCTTACCGTGGCGGCCTTGGGCAATGCCAATGCGTTCAATACGGTTGCCTCATTCAGCAGTCGCGGTCCGCAGACGTTCAGCTACTTCAGCAGCGTGGCAGGCGTGGTGACCGTGCCCGGCGTACGGGCCGCGGTGGACATTGCAGCGCCCGGCGAGTCCCTCACGAGCGCGTTCTACGGCGGTCAGACCGGCGGCAACAACACCACCCTCGCCGGCTCGCTGGACGCGGGGACGAGCGCCACGGCATATTCCGACAGCATCGCCGGCACGAGTTTCGCAGCCCCGATCGTCGCCGGCGGGGCCGCGCTCGTGGCCAGCGCCGCCAAGACGCTCGCGCCGCTCGCGAGCAGTACCAATGCCAGCCAGAGCATGGTCGTGAAGGCGCTCTTGCTCACAGGCGCCGACAAGACGAGCGGGTGGAGCAACGGGCAGGTGAATACGACGGTCGGCGGCACGACGTTCATCCAGACGACGCAGTCGCTCGACTGGGCGGCGGGCGCCGGGCGGATGAACCTCGACAAGACGTTCGATATCCAGGTGAACGGCCAGACCGACGTGACGGGCACGACCGGCCTGCTCGGCACCGTGGCCCACCGTGGATGGGATTACGGCAGCGCGATCCTGGGCACGAACAACGACTATGTGCTCGGCACCGAATTGACCGGTAGTTCAACGCTCACGGCGACACTTTCGTGGATGCGGCCACGCAGCTATGACAGTGAGTTTTTCTACGAGTACGCCCAGGCGAATCTGGGCCTGTCCGTCTGGGCGCTCGACGGCAGCAACAACTTCACGACGCTGATCGCCCGGTCCGAAAGCGACTACAACACAGTGGAGCACCTTTCGTTCCTGCTCCCCACGACCGGGCGCTACGGCCTGCGCGTGGAGTATGGCTCCAATACGTTCGACAACACCGGCGGCCAGTGGGGCTCCGCGGCTTTTCCCCAGACCTACGGCCTCGCGTGGTCGGCCGTGCCGGAGCCCGCGACGGTCGTGCTCCTCGCCGCCGGGGTCGTGTTCGGCC
>JBJSZP010000100.1:0-19384 GCA_046090365.1 Planctomycetia bacterium | reverse complement strand
TCCGAACACGAGCCCGATTGACGCGTTTTTGAGCTTCGGCGTCGGCGGCAACGTGCTGGGCCGGATGCGGCGCGACGACACGTTTGGCGTTGGCTGGTATTGGGCCTCTTCCAGCCCGCAGATCGGCAGCCTGATCACGTCGCAGTTTGGCCCCGTCGGCGACGGCCAGGGCATCGAGTGTTTTTATAACTACGAGCTCACGCCCGCCGTGCGCATCACGCCGGATGTGCAATACATCGTGCCGTCGCTGCGATCGGCAGAGCCGGCGCTGATCGCCGGGGCGCGGGCGCTCGTGAGCTTCTGAATCACGGCCGGCGTGCGGGCTCCGCGCCCATGGATTCGGTCGTCGTATCGAGGAATCGCTGCACGAACCGGCTGAATCGCCAGGCGTCGGAAAAATCCGACACGATGCCGAACGAGGCCCGGAGGGCGCCGACGTCCGAGCCCGTCTCCCGCCGCACATCCGCCCGCAGGTCGTCGAACGAGAAATCACGGTGGCGCTCGAAGATCGGCCTGAGCAATTCGCCCGTGAGCCCGAATGCCGCCTCGCCCGCGCCGGGATTGCAGAAAAACCCGGACCGCAGCCCGATGCCGTCGTTGGCGGCGAGCCGGCACACCTGGCGGATGTCGTGCGCCCGGCCCCGTTCGTCCATCAGGGTGAAGGCGATCGTCCCGCCGCGGTCGGCCGTGTCTTCCGGGCCCAGGATGCGGACGAGCGGTCGGCCCGACCGATGTCGCAGCGACAGCAAGCGGGCGAGCGTCCACGACGTCAGGCAGCCGACCCGTTCGCGGATGGTGCCAATGCCGATCGTGGAAAGATGCTCGAGGCCGATCTCCACCGCGGGCAGCGAGAGGAAGTCGATCGTGCCGTCCTCGAAGGCGGCCGCGTCGGTCGCGGGCACGAATGCATCGGCCGCCACCGAGGCGAGCTTCACGTTGCCGCCCGAAAACCATTCCCGCTTCCAGCCCGTCATGGCGGCCCGCCTGGCGATCAGGCAGCCGACGCCGGTCGGATAGCCAAACATCTTATAGAAGGACACGCAGACGAAGTCGGGCCGCACCGCCGCGACGTCGAGTGGGCTGGTGGGCAGAAAGGCGGCGGCGTCGAGCAGCACGTGCCAGCCGGCGGCTCGGGCCTGCGACACAAGCTCGAGCGGATGCCGCACACCGGAAAAGTTCGACTGGGCAGGAAACGCGAACAGCCCGGGCGACGAAGCGCCGGGCCTGTGGAGGCTCGTGGCTGCGGTCGCGCGGTCGATTCGCAGGCTCGGGGCGGCCACCGGCAGCCGCGTCACCGTCGCCCCCGCCCGTTTGGCGAACTGCCCGATGCCGTTGACCGAGTTGTGGTTGTCTTGCGTCAGCAGGAACGGGCGATGTGCATCGAATGGATAGCACTCGCCGATGAGGCGGAGGGCGCCCGTGGCATTGGGCGTGAACACCACGTCGTATTCGGCTGCCGGAGCCCGAAAGTATTTCAGCACCGCGGCCCGGGCGGATTCGACGAGCCGCGTGGCGTTTTGCGACGACCGATTCACCGAGTGCGGGTTGCCGAGCAGGGTCGACCGCAACAGGTCTGCATGGCGGGCCACCTGGCTGTCGGCGTGGAGCGACGCGCCGGTGTAATCGAGATAGGCCTCTCCGGACGCCGCCAGCCGTGGATAGTCTTTGCGCCGCACGGCATCGATGGCCGCTGTGCTCTCCCAGGTCGGATGGCGTCGGACAAACTCCCGGTAGTCGTCGGCCATGGCCACGGGCATCGGGGGCGCATCGGCGCCACGCGCCGCCTGCATGCCGGCCAGGAGGGATACGGTCGAGCCGAGCATCGTCCGGCGGGTGAGGGGCATACGACGGCCTCGAGGGGTGGGATAGCGGCGTGCCGCACGAGGGGGCACGACCCGGCGATTGTACGAGCGGCGTTTCGGCAGTCACCGACCCGCCACCCGGCCAGCATTCCCCCCCATCTTTCGCAGTGTGACAACTGCGATCCGGCCGCGGTTGACTCGCCTGCCCGAACGCAAGTAGTTGTCCGGGCGATAGTTCCTGCTCCCGCGTCGCCACGGCCTCTCGCCCGCCTGATCGCCCAGGCTGCCAGATGAAATACGCCCATTCCCCGCCGCGCCGACGAGAGCATCTCGTGTGGCGCGGCATCGCGCTTCTGGCGATCGCCGGAGTCGCCGCCACCGGCTGCATGGGGTCGCTCGCCGTGCGCTCGACGAGGCTTGCCTACAACCAGTCGTACAGCCTCACGGCCGATCAGGAGGTCCTCCTCAACATCGTGCGGCTGCGCTACGCCGAGTCTCCGAATTTCATGGACCTGCCGGCCATCACCTCGCAGATTGAGGCGGCGTCCGACGGCACCGGCGCGTCGACGACGACCCCGGGGCTCGGCGTGTGGGGCGGGTTGTTCAAGCTCCGCGACGCGCCCACGCTCTCCTACACGCCGCGGACGGGCTACAACGTCTCGTCGACGCTCTTCAAGACGCTGGGTGCCGAGACGTTGCTCGACATCAGCCCCGGCGGCAACACCGAGATCTTCTTCCTCGCCTTCGTGGACTCCATCAACGGCGTGCGAAATTCCCCGCTGGCGACGTCGCCGCTCGGCAGGGTGCTCGAATCCAACGCCGCCTATCGATACGGCGTCGAAAACTTCCTGGAGCTGCAACGCCGCGGCGGCATCAGCCTACGACTCGCGACGATCCGGCAAAACTCTTTCGATCCGGTGAAAGTGACGACGATGTCGGGCATGGACCTCGTGAGCGCCGCGGAGAGGGACTACGCACTCGAGGGCGACGGTGACAGAGTCCGAGTGGTTCACAAAGACACGGTGCTTGCCGCCGTGATCCGTCCCGCAGAGCTCGACTCCCCCGAGGTGGCGGAGATCACGAACACGTTCAAGCTCCGACCGGGCCGCACCGTGTACCGCGTGCTCTCCATGGAGAAAAACAAGATCGACCTCGATCGCATCAATGCACGTGACGCGATGCCTGCGGCTCTTCCCGTGGAGAATGGCCTCGAGATCCTGCCCGTGCCAGGTTCAGACCCGGCTCCACCCGACGCTGTGGAGGATCCCGGCACCCGCAGCAACGAAACCTACGAATCGGAGACCAAGATCGAGATCAACGTGCGGTCGGGCTACCAGATCATGTCGTTCCTCTCGAAGGGGGTGGACGTGCCCGAGAAGCATCTGGCCAGCGGCGTGGCGCCGAGTTTTTGCGGCGAGGATGGCCGGTCATTCGATCCCCGGCAGCTGACCAGGGGTTTCTTCCGCGTCTGCGTGCAGAAGCACCGGCCATGGAACACGACGCTGGCGGTCCACTATCGCGGACACTGGTTCTACGTGGCGGAGGAAGACGCCATGTCTCGGGCGGTCATCAACATGCTCGAAATGATCCTCGGCCTCCAGCTTCAGGAAAAGACCCAGGGGCCGGTGCTGACGCTGCCGATCAACTGATCCGATGAACCGGCCCGAGTGTAGGATGAGGCTGTGTCTGCCCTGACGTTCGCCATCTTCGTCTTCTTCGCCACGGCCCTGGCGGCGCTGCTGGGCTTCTGGCTGCAGCTGTTCGTGCCGAGAAAGTACACCGACGAAGCCACGGCTCGAAACGTGAAGGCGATGCTCGGGATGTTCTCGATGCTCTCGACGGTCGTGCTCGGGTTCGTCACGGTGGAGGCCAAAAACTCGTTCGATCAAGCGTCGAAGGTCGTTTCGGATACCGCGGTGCGGCTGGTGGCGATCGACCGGGTGCTTGCCGACTTTGGAGAGGAAGCTGCCACGCTCCGCCGCCGGATCAGGGATACGGCGCAGGCGTGGATCACCCGCATCAACTCGCCGGAAGGCGACCAAAAAACCGATCGCGGGGTTCTCGAGCGCGGCGAGGCGCTCGAGAACATCGTTGACGAGATCAGATTGCTCAAGCCCCAGACCGAGGCGCAGGCCGACGACAAGGCTCGGGCGGCCGAATTCGCCGTGGAGATTCTCCACGATCGCTGGATGCTGCAGACCGAACGGGCGGCTTCCACGCCGACGGTGTTTTTGTTCGTCGTGCTCGCGTGGCTCGCGCTCGAGTTTTTCGTCTTCGGCCTGTTCGTTTCCCACAACGCGATGGTCTTTCTGGCGGAACTGGTCGGCGCCCTCATCGTGGCCAGCGCGATGTTTCTCGTGCTCGACCTCGAGGGCGTGATGACAGGCCCGATGCGGATCTCGACAGCGTCGCTCGAGCGGGCTGTCGCGCTCATGGGGCAGTGACGCCGATGCCGCGGGTGCTCGTGATCGACGATGAAGACGCCGCCCGCGGGGCGGTGGCGCGGGGGCTGCGCGAGGCGGGGTGCGTCGTGATCGAGGCGGCCGACGGCCCGGCTGGGCTCGATGCCGCGGTGAACGCCCGCCCTGACATCGTCGTGCTCGACCTGATGCTCCCCGGGCTCCCGGGCGAGCAGCTGCTCGAACGGCTGCGGACCGTGAGCGCCGTGCCCGTGATCGTCGTGTCGGCGAAGCGCGAGGAAGACGACCGCGTGACGGCCCTCGACCTCGGCGCCGACGACTACCTCGTGAAGCCGTTTTCCGTGCGCGAGCTCCTGGCCCGGATCCGGGCGGTGCTCCGCCGCAGCGACACGGAGACGGCGTCGAGCGTGACGATCGGCGACGTGACCATCGACTTCGCCTCCTGCTCCGCCAGCCGCGGAGGAACGCGCGTGGCCCTCACGGCGCAGGAGTTTGCGGCCCTCGGCTGCCTCGTGCGGCGGCAGGGCCGGATCGTGACGCGCGCGATGCTCGAGGCCGCGATCCATCCCGGCGAGGCGCCGCCGGCCGACGACCTCGTGACGAACATCGTCGACGTGCTCGTGCTGCGGCTGCGGAAGAAGCTGGGCCACGACCTGATCACGACGCGGCGCGGGCAGGGGTTCATCATCGATGGGGAATGAACGACGAGGGCCGTGGGCGCCTTCGCTGCGGCGGCGATTCATGCTCTGGTTTGGGCTCGTGTTCGTGGCCGGAGCAATCCTGTTTCGCGTCATGAACCACCAGGCGTCGGTCGACGCGGTGGAGCGCGACCTCGACATCCAGCTCTGGGCCCGGCTCGGCGCCGTGAAGGCCCAGGAACGGCTCGCCCCCGAGGCTCCGCTCGGCCCGCGGCTGCCAGCGGCGGGGACGTTTCTGCCCGACGCGCCGCGGGCGGCGGCCTGGGGCCCGCACTGGCTGGGATTCGGCGTGCCGCGGATCGATCCGGGAGAGTTTCACTGGTTTGCCGGCGTGTGGCGGCGCGACGGAACGCCCGTCGATGCGATCGACCTGCCGCATGGATTCGCCTGGGATCCGCAATGGGCCGACCGGCTCGACACGATCTGGACGACGGCCGACGGCACGCTGCGGCTGGCAGCCTCCGCAGGCGCCCACGACACGCTGCTCGTTGCCGGCACGCCGCTCGAGCCGCTCGCGGCGGCCACGCGCCGGGCGGCTGCGTTTCAACTGCTCACGTTCGCGATCTGGGTGCCGGCCGTGCTGGCGTTCGGATGGCTCTTGCTCTCGCTCGTGCTCGTGCCGCTGGAATCGATCGCCGCCACGGCCCAACGGATCCGCGCCGGAAGTTTCGCCGAGCGGATCGACGTGGAGCAGGTGGACGCCGAGTTTCACGAGGTTGGGCGGACGGTGAACGAGATGCTCGACCGCCTCGACGCGATCCGCAAAACGCAGTCGCAGTTCAACGCCGACGTCGCCCACCAACTCCTCAATCCAGTGCATTCGATCCTGCTCGAGGCCGACGCCGCCGCGGCCGACACGGGCACCGACCGCGCTCCGCGGCTCGAGCGCATCGCCGGCCTGGCCCGCCGGATCGAGGGGATCTGCGAAGGGTTGCTGGCCTACTCGCGGTCGGCGTCACTCGATGCCCGTCGGCTCGCGCCGATCGACGTCGAGCCGATCGTGGCCGCGGCGATCGATCGCGTGCGCCCGGCGGCGGCCGCCCGCGGGATCGCGATCCAGCCGCCGTCGCGCGGCGCCGTCGTGAAGGGCGACGCCACGCTCCTCGAAGAACTGTTTGTGAATCTGCTCGCGAACGCGGTCGAGCACAGCCCGGCCGGAGGGAGCATCGACGTCACGGTCGCAGCCGACACGGCAGCGAGCCTCGTGGCCGTGATCGATCATGGACCGGGCGTGGCGGCCGCCGATCTGCCGCATCTTTTCGAGCGGTTTCGCAGCGGCCGGCCCGAGGGGGGCCACGGCGTGGGGCTGGCGCTCGCGCGAGTGATCGCGCGGGGCCACGGCGGTGACGTGGACTATGCCGCCACGCCGGGAGGCGGGGCGACGTTCACGGCGCGGTTTCCGACCGCCGCGTGAGTTGCCACATGGCCTGCGGCCGTTCATGAACGCCCGATGAACGCCGGGTGAATGCCGCATGAATTCCGCGCAGCCTGGTGGGCCGCCGGCGAACGGGCGGCAGCGGCAGTCCGTAGGCAAGGCGGAACAACCCGCTCACCCCCGCGATCTTTTCGAGGTGCCGCTATGGACGCTCACGACTTTTTCCGCTCGATCCTTAACCTTCCCCGCGCGCTGCGGTTGCCTGGCCGTGCCGAGCAGCGCCAGCGCCGCCCGCTCTCGTCGCCGACCGACCAGTTTGCCCCGGAACCGCTCGAGGGCCGGGCGATGATGACGGCGAGCCTGCCCGGCATCGCCCCGCAGCCTGTCCTCGGCACAGCGGGCGAGCCGGCGGCGGTGGTGGCGACGGCGATGCCGCGCACGTTCACGATCACCTGGGCGTGGAACGAGAATCGCACGATCACCGACTTCAACCCGCAGGCCGACAAACTGGCCCTCGACTGGTTCAGCGGCTCCGAACTGCGGCTCACCGAGCAGTCGGGCAGCGCCGTGCTCTCGATCCCGGCGATGCAGCAGTCGTATCGGCTGGCAGGCGTGCCGCTCTCGAGCCTCCGGGCAGCGAACTTCACCTGCAAAGACGCAAGCGCCACGGCCTACATCGGGAGCGTGCTCGCGGCCGCGACGCCTGCCCCGACCCCGGCTCCCGCCCCGACGCCAACACCCACGCCAAGCCCCGCCCCGACACCCACGCCGGCTCCGACCACGGGAGGCACCGTCCAGTTCAAGGTGACGAGCGACTGGGGCTCGGGCTTCAACGGCGACATCACGGTGAAGAACACCGGCACGGCGACGCTGTCGAACTGGAGCGTGTCGTTTGACTTCGCCGGCACGATTTCGAGCCTGTGGAACGGCACGATCGCCGGTCGGCAGGGTTCGACATACACCGTGAACGCGGCCAGCTGGAACGCGACGCTCGCCCCCGGTGCGTCGGCGACGATCGGGTTTACCGCGAGCCCCGGCGGAGCCAGCGCTGCACTCGCGAACCTGAAGCTCAACGGCGTGGCGCCCGCCCCGGCACCCACGCCCACTCCTGCACCGGCGCCGACTCCCACTCCCGTACCGACTCCTACTCCCACACCAACCCCTGCTCCGACTCCGACGCCCGTACCGACCCCGACCCCAGCGCCCACTCCTACTCCTACGCCCACGCCGACCCCCACACCCGCTCCGACGCCCACTCCCACACCGACGCCTAGCCCGACCCCAACGCCCACTCCCGGCGCCACGCTGCCGATCGCGTCGTATGACAAGGTGCTCGCGGCCTACTTCCCCGAGTGGGGCATCTACGGACGCAACTTCCAGGTGGCCGACGTGCCGGCCGACAAGCTCACGCACCTCATCTATTCGTTCCTGAACCTCAAGAGCAACGGCGAGGTGGCGCTCTTCGACAGCTTCGCGGCCGTCGAGAAGCGGTTTGCGGCCAATGAGACCGTCTCGGGCGAGGCCGACCAGTGGTACTACCCGCCGGGCGATCCGCGGGCCACGCAGACGGTGTGGGGCAACTTCAACCAGCTCGCCCAGCTCAAGGAGAAGTATCCGCACCTCAAGGTGAGCATCGCCGTGGGCGGTTGGACGCTCTCCACCCACTTCAGCACCGTATGCTCGACGGCGGCCGGCCGCGAGACGTTTGCCAACTCGCTCGTCAAGTTCCTCGACACCTACCGGATGTTCGACGGGATCGACTTCGACTGGGAGTATCCGGGCGGCGGTGGCCTCGACAGCAACTCCGTGAGCCCGAACGACGGGGCGAACTACGCCTCGCTCATGGCGCTCGTCCGCTCGAAGGTCGATGCCCTCGGCACGCGCCTCGGTCGCGACTACGAGCTGTCGGTGGCCTCACCGGCCGGCTACGACAAGATCGCGAACTTCAATCTCGCGGGTCTCACGCCGCACGTCGATTTCTTCAACCTCATGAGCTACGACTTCCACGGCACATGGGAGAAGACGACGGGCCACCAGTCGGCCTTCACGGGCGACCCGATTGGCTACGACATCAAGACGGCGGTCGATCTCTACCGCGCGGCGGGCGTGCCCGCCGGCAAGATCGTGCTCGGAGCCCCGCTCTATACACGGGCCTGGAGCGGCGTGGCCGACGGTGGCGACGGCGGTTATGCCGAGCAGGCCAGCGGCTCGGCACCGGGCACGTTCGAGGCGGGCGTGTACGACTACAAGGACCTGCTCCGCCAGGTGCAGGATCCGGCGAGCGGCTGGAAGATCTACTGGGACGACACGGCTCAGGCGACCTACGTCTACAACCGCTCGAAGGGCCTGTTCAGCTCGTTCGAGACGCCGACGTCGATCGCCCAGCGGGCCCAGTGGGCCGAGGACATCGGCCTCGGCGGGATGATGTTCTGGGACATCACGAACGACGCGCTCGACTCGCCGGAGAGCCTCGTGAACGCAGCGTATGCGTCGTGGGTGATCGACGAGGACCTGGCCACGATCCGCAGCCGCTCCCGCCTCACGGGCGAGATCGTGATCGGCGGCGACGGCATCATCAAGGCCTTGCCGACGCAGGTGTGACCGTCGGCGGGGGCAACGTGCCGGGCCGAGCCCGCGGCTGATCGCCGGCGTGCGGGCGCTCGTGCGCTTCTGGGCCGGCATTCCGAGCCTGCCGGTCAGGGCCATGGCCCCTTTCGGGGGCCGCTCTCGCTTATCTTATTGGCGGCAAGTGCGCCGCGCAGGACGTGTCGGCCAGGGGCGCTGCGATGAGACCTTCGAGGGAAAAAGCCATGAACATCCAAGGATTGGCCGTTGTGTTTCTTGCCATCGGGCTGGCGGTGTCGGCGCATGCCGCCGAGAAGCTCACGATCGGATCCAAGGCGCCGCCGATCGAGATCGAGCACTGGATTTCCGAAAAAGAACCGATCAAGGATCTCGAGTCTGGCAAGGTCTACGTGATCGAGTTCTGGGCCACGTGGTGCGGGCCCTGCATCGCCAGCATCCCGCATCTCCGGGAGCTCCAGCGCCGCCATGGCGAGGAACTCGCCGTCGTCAGCATCAGTGACGAGCCCCGCGACACGATCGAGGAATTTCTTGAACGCAAGCACGAACAGAGCACGTTCAAGGAGCTGACGAGCGACTACTGGCTGACGACCGACCCGGACGGCTCCGTGAAGCAGGACTATATGCGGGCCGCCGGCCGGAGCGGCATTCCGACTGCGTTCATCGTGGGCAAAACGGGCGAAATCGAATGGATCGGCCACCCGATGCGGATCGACGAGCCGGTTGCCCAGATTCTGGCCGGCACCTGGGACCGCGCGGCCTACGAGCGCCAGATGGAGGAAGAGCGCGAGGCATCGGAGAAGCTCAGGGTTGTGTATCAGCACAAGCAGAAGAAGCAGTTCGCCGAGGCTTTGGCTGAGCTGGATCGAATGCTCGATGGCGAGTGGTCTCCGGAGATTCGTCGCAACCTCGAGAGCACCAAGAGACGACTTCAGGCGGAAGCGCAGGCCGAGGCTGCCCGGATGGCCGAGCAGGCCAGGCGGCGGCCGTTTGGAGAAGCCGACATCCGCCAGCTTGCAATTGGAGACCAGGTGACGCTCCGGGTGACCGGGCGGGCCGAAGGACCCGTGTGGGGCGACGCCGTGTACACACTCGACTCCGACCTTGGGACGGCGGCGGTCCACGCCGGGCTGCTCGAGGTGGGGGAGACGAAGGCCATCAAGGTGTGGATCGTGCCAGCCCCGAGCGCATTCGCCGAGGCGGAGCGCAATGGGGTTCAGAGCAGGAAGTGGGGCAAGTACCACACGGCCTTCTTCATGCAGGCCGCCGACTCGACAAACAGAAGAGGCGAGCGGCCGTGAGCGTCAAGCGGATCGACTGACGATCATTTGATCGGTCGGCCAAACAGAACGCACCAAAACGTGTCGTTGCCGTCGGGCGTGCAGGCGACCCCGATTCCCATCTCCCGGTAGCGGGCTGTGAGGATTTCCCGGCGGTGCCCCGGCGACTTCATCCACCCGTCGACCACTTGGGCGGTCTGCGTTGCCGGGTGCCCGGCTCCCCAGCCGGCCGCGATGATTTCGCCGACGTGGTCATTTCCGTCGGGCCGCACGTGAACCACCGCACCATTCTGTTGGCGTTCGACGAAGAACACGTCGTCCCAGCCGATGTAGCCCGCGTTGATCGCCCGATTGACGGGGTGGTGGTTGCAGGTGCGGTGCTCCTCGAAGGACGCCGGCGGTGCCTGAAGGTGCTCCATCGTGCGGTTCCGAGCCATCCACTCTGCATGAGCCTGGGCGGCCTTTTCGAGCGTCTTGTCGTAGGCCAGCGCGGTGAGGCGATGCTGTGTGCGTTGGGCGTTGATCCTGTCGAAAACGTCGCGGACGAAGGGAGCATCCTGGGCGGATGCCAACGATGGCTCCAGAACAACAACAATCAGGAGGGTGCAAAAAAAGGCGAGTTGATTCATTGGCCCCTCAGCGCCCGAGCTTTCTTCAAGTCTGCCTCGGCTTCGTCGTTGCGTCCCATCCGCTTGAGAGTCTGAGCACGGTTGTTGTAGTGGTCTGGGTTGCCCGGCTCCTTGCCGATGGCCACGGTAAGGTCGTCATAGGCCCTCTGGTATTCGCCCAAGTGGAACCAGCAGGCGCCGCGGCGGTGGTAATTGACGGGTGACTCGGGGGCGAGCCGGATGGCTTCGGTCATGTCATCGGCCGCTGCGGCGAACTGGCCGTCTTCAAAACGCTCGTGCGACCGGATCGCGTAGACGGCAGCCAGTTGCTCCTGGATCTCCCGTGCCTCCGGCATGAGTCGCACGACGGCGGAGAAGTCGGCGATCGCCTTGGGAAAGTCGCGGAGTTCGGCGTAGGCCAGCCCGCGATACCTGAGCGTCGCGGGGTCGTCAGGATGCGTTTCCAGGGCGGCGGTGAGATCGGCCACGGCCTCGTCGAGCATCTTGAGCTGCAGCCGGCAGTTTCCCCGGCCCTTGAGAGCTTCGGCGTTCCGGGGGTCGGCCTGCAGGATCCTGGTGAAACCCTGCTCGGCCTCGGCGTATCGCTTGGCAAGCAGGTCTGTCGTGGCCGCGGCCATGGCCTCGGCCGGAGAGATCTGGGGAGGCGGGTCTTTCTCAAAGACGGGGAGGAAGCGGCCGGCCAGCAGTGCGACGGCGGCAACGCCCGTCAGCAGCCACGGCCACACGAGCTGCCCGCGTTTTGCTCCGGCGGCCCGCCGGACCTCGGCTGCGAACTGCGCCGCCGACGCCTGGCGTGCCTGCGGATCGACACTCAGAGCCTTCCTGCACACTTCCCGCAGGGCGGGCGGCATGCGGTGAGACAGTGTCGACGATCCCGCCACGATGTCGCGCCGCAGCAACGGCGGCTCGAGCGATGCATAGGGCACTTCGCCCGTCAGCAGCTCGTGGAGCACGATTCCCAAACTGAAGACGTCGGTGCGGTGATCGACGGGTTTTCCCTGGAGTTGTTCGGGGCTCATGTAGCGGAGCGTGCCGAGCGAGGGCCCGGCGTCGTCCGCCTTCGCAGCCGACTGGGCGATGCCGAAGTCGGCAAGCTTGGCCCGGCCATGGTGGTCGACGAGGATGTTTCCCGGCTTGATGTCGCGATGGACCACGCCATGGAGGTGGGCATACTCCAGGGCGTCGGCGATCTCACCGATCCATCGGAGCGCCTCTTCAGCCGAGGGTTTTCCTTTCACGAGCCGATCGGCCAGGCTGCCGCCTTCCACGAACTCGCTGACGATGAAGCACGTGCTGCCCGCAAGCCCGACGTCGTGTACCGGCACGATCCCCTCATGCTTGAGCCGAGCGACTCGGCGTGCCTCGGCGAGGAAGGCGTCGCCAGACCCGAGGCGATCGGGCTTGGGCATCTTGACGGCCACCGGCCGCTGCAGCTCCTCGTCGAACGCCCGGTACACCTCGGCAAAGCCTCCCTCCGCCAGAAGTGTCTCGAGCCGATACCGGCCTGCCAGCCGTTCGCCGAATGTGCGGAGCGGCACGGGCGCGGCCGGGCTCGCTGGTTGATCTGCCGACGGCTTCGTGATCCACGAGACCGTCTTCAGGGCGTTGATCCGGCGGGCAAGCTCGGGAATCAGATCCGGCCGATCCTTGGCCAATTGGGCGGCGGGCGTGTCCTGGCCTTTTTCGAAGAGCTCCTCCCAGCGGAGCAGCAGCTCCGCGAGGTGCTCCCTGTCAGGACGTTCCGCCAAGTCGGTCATGGAGTTGGATTCTCGCCTCTTGCCACCGTCGCTTCACTGTGCTCAGGCCGACCCCGAGCACGTCCGCCGCTTCCTGCTGGGTCATCCCGTCGTAGTACAGGAGATTGAACACTTCCCGCAGTTCCTCGGGGAGCTTCTCGACCTCGTCATGAAAATCGCCCCATGCGGCAACGTCATCCGGTTCACTGGCAGATCGATTCAGCGCGCCGCCGGCGTCGTCGGAGGGCTGGTGGTCGGTGTGGTGGTTTTTGCCGAGGCCCTGTGGACCGTAGTAATGTTTCTTGAGGTCGAGAAGTTCACGGCGGATCTGCGTGCCGGCGAGGTTGAAAAAGTGCCTGACCGACGACGGCTGCACAGTCTCGAGCGCCCGGTGCAGCCGCATCATGGCGTTTACGAACACGTCGTCCGTCGCTTCCCAGCGCCTCAGGGACGGATACCCCGCGAGCATGGCCCGCGTGAGCTTCAGGAGCCGTTGACCGGCGTGTTCCAGCAGGCGTTCACGGGCACGTGCGTCGCCGCTGTTGAGGAGGTCGATGAGCCCCTGAATCTCGGTGTCCGAAGCCTTCGGCATGGGCGGCATTCCTGCGGAAATCACGGGTTCCCATGATACCCCCGCAGGAAGGGGCCTCTAGGGTATGCGAGCGGCAGCCGGAAAACGGCTCAGCCGGAAATTTCTGAACCGTTCGGGGCACGGGTGTCGCATGGCTAGGCGCCTATCGAGCACACGGACATGCAGTCGCCTCGCACGAGCGCGGCGCTGCCAACGTGCGCACTCTGCATGGTGGCGTTTTCCATGATCGCGATGGTCGGAAGCGGCATTGAATTCGCTTCGGCAGCGGGGGGATGACTCTTCTTGCACAAGTCGACCACTCTGCTGCCGTGTGGCCACCAAACCGCACGAAAATGCCGAATTCCCTCCGGGCAGGATTCTTGAATCGCAGTATTGGACGAGAAAACGTGGGTTCTCCAAACCCACTTCCCTCAACCCGACCCTGTTTCGGCGCAGACCGTCCATTGAGTCCGGCGCCGATGCGGTCGTCAGCCCTGTGCGCTAGGCGCCGTTCGAGGCCGTAGGCGGTACGGGCTGTTTACGGCTTACGGCGATGCGATCGCCCACAGCGGATAGTCGAATTCGCCGGCGGTTTTCGTGAGGGGTGGCCGCCGCTCGGCCGGCGGAAAACTCTCCACCACGAGCAGCCGCAGCTCCACGAGCATCGGATGCTCGCTGGCAAAGTAGCCGTGGCCGAGCATCGACGTGTTGACGTCCGACGCATCGATCGTATCGAGGCCGTCGGCGAAAAACGGCCCCATCCCCACCGGCTTGTCGACATGAATCGCGCGGCTGGCGAGGAGGGCCCGGTCCGTGTCGCAGAAATACAAGGTCGTGCTCGTCGCCAGCCGCACGGCGCTGGGCACGAGCGCCGCAAAGCTCGCGGCGTCCACGTCGGGCGCCGCCAGCACCACATGCCCCAACAGCGGCACCTTGGCCGCGCCGCCATCACGATCGCGGTCCATCTTTCGCAGCGCCCGCAGCAGCACGCGGTTGCCCATGCTGTGGGCGATTACGTGCACCTTCCGCACGGGCGATTCCGTGAGGTCGCCGAGCACCTGCCGCAACGCGTCGGCCGAAGCATCGACCTGCCGCTCGTCGTGGCCGTAGCCGCTGGTGGTGCCGAGCGACGGCCACACGAAGGCCATGCCGCGCCCGGGAAACGCGATGTCGTGGGTGAGTTGCGCCGCCCGCAACACGGCGAATTCCATCGCCGTGTTGTAGCCATGGATGAACAGCAGCACGTCGTCGGCCCCGGCCTCGACGAAAAACCGTTGCCGGCCGAGCGGCTCGAGCGACTCGATGAGAAAATGTTTCCTGGGGTCGCGCGCGGTCCACCAGCCTGGCACCTCCAACTGGCCGCGGACATGCGTCTCGATCGGGATGTTCACCAGGGCGGTGCCGTATTCGATGTCATCACCGGCATCCGACGCATAGCGGCGCACCGAATGCGCAGCGGCGTCGGCAATGCGGCGGTTCGTGGCGTAGAGAAGAGTCCGCTGACGAAGCGGGAGCGACCGGGCCGCATCCTGCCACGGCCGCAACGTGAGTGGCTCGACCGCCTCCCGCAGATGCTTCGCCGCCTCGGCAGCGGCCGGAACCGGCGCGGGCCGCCCGGGAACGGCCTCCTCTTCGCGGGCCGCGATCGCGAGGAGCGGCCGGCTGTATTCACTGTCGTCGCTCACGGCCAGGGCTGTCCGCTCGGTGGGCCGCACGAAGGTCTCGCCGGCCCCTCCGTCGGCCCGCGTGCTCTGTGCCCGCACCTCGTAGGCCAGCCAATATTCGCCGGGGCCGACGGCCATCCGCCCATAGGGAACCACCAGCCTGACGATCGCCACGCGGCCTGTCGCCGGCCGCTCGACCTGCCCCGTGATCACGAGCGGCGCGGCGTTTTGTTTCCGATCCAGAAGCGGCGCGAGTTGGACGGTTTCATCGAGCGGTCCGATCCAGCCCCGCACCTCGACTGCGAGCGACGTCTCGCCGGGGAGAAGGATCGCCCGCACGACGACGACGTCTCCCGCCGGGTCGGCTGAGCCATTCGGTTCGAGCGACACCTCCAGGGGCACCGCCGCGCAGGCGATGTGGCCGGATAGCTCCACGCAGGCGAGCAGCGCACCCGCTATCGCGAACCATCGAGATCGTGCCATGCCCTGCCCTGCTCATACGGTCGGAAACGGCGAAGGAGCCTTCCATCCGCAACGTTGAAAAACACCAGGTCACCGTCGTGGGCCACCATCGCGCCGAGCATCCGCTGGCCGTCGATCGTCACCGTCCCCGGCAGTGTCCATACTGGGAGCGGCTGCCCAACCCTAAAACACGTCGTCGTCGCCCGAAACTCGTCGTCCTCGGTCAGGGCATGCAGGCTGTCATCGGTGGCCCCGACGAATCCCACCTCCTGCGGACCACGGGCATCGCCCACCTTCCAGACATCGACGATCGTCCGTCGTGCGACGTCCGCCCGCACCACCCGACCGTCGCTCAGGCCGATGGCGAGAAACTTTCCGCTCGCGGAAAACGCCGCGCACAGCGCAGCGGGCGGCGCGGTCGCTCCCGCAGTTTGCGGAACGGTGATCTCCCCGACGGCCTCTCCGTCACGGGCGCGCACCAGCCACACCATGGCGGCCTGTGACGACGAGCCGCAGGCCGCCACCATCGCCCCCGCGGAGTCGATCGCCACCGAACCGATGAGTTTGCCAGCGAGGATTCCCCTGGGCTCGCCGCCGTTGATGTCGGCGAGATGCAGAATCTCGGTATGCGGGTCACGACCCAACGTGCTCACGAGCGTGGGCCGAGTGCCGCCGAGGGCGAACCCGTAGGAGGTGATGTCTCTTTCCTTGCGGTTGAGGAGCAGATCCCACACCACGCCAAAGCCGTCGAACCCGCGCGTCGCGGCGTAGCGAGCATCGCTGGAAAGGGCGATGTCGTAGACCCGTTTGAGCGGTGCGGCCTCGAACGAGTCGTTGAGTCGGCCCGTGGTCACATTCCACAAATGGGCTTTCAGGTCGTCGGCCGCGGTGAGCGCCCAGCGGTCCTTTCCGCCGAAGGCGATGTGCTTCACCGGCTGCTGGTGCGCGGCCACTGCCCAGTGAAGCTTGGCATGATGGAGATCGATGGCGGCGAGGTGGCCGCTCTGGAGACCGGCCAGCAGATACTGGCCGCTCGGGCTGAAGGCAGCCGTTACGAGGCGGTCACGATTGGAATCCGTGCGCTTCCCGGCCGCGGCCGGCGGCAGATCGAGCTGGGGCAGCAACACGCGGCGGCACCGCATCGGCTCCACGAACAGGTCCGGCTTGTCCTTGTGGGCGAGGAACGCCCGCTGGAGTGCGGCCGTTGTCGTGAGCTTTGTCGGCACGTGGTCGTCGTTGAGCAGCCGAAACTCGAGCTCGTCGCCATCGATGACATACGACACGACCGTGTAGCAGGCGGGAACGGCGGCGGGCCGCGGCCCCGCACCCGAGCCGATGTCTTGCAGTTGCAGGCAGGGCACGCCGCCGAGCACCACCAGATAGCCCCGGAAGAAGCGGCCGTCTTTGCCCGACTGTTCATGAATCAGGTATTCCGTCTCGGAAAATGGCACCACCACCAGCGGCGCGGTGATATCGGCTGCCGCCCCCTCTTCGGGAACAAGTTCCCACACGCCAAGCAAGGCGGGGTCGATGGCAATGGTGTGGTCCGTCGTCAGCGGTGCCTCGTAGACGCAGCCGGAAATCGTCGCCGCGATAAAGGCGAGGAGCGTGGTGACGAGCTTCATCGACGACCTCCTTCAACCGTGAGGAACCCCATGCATCGCCCTTCCCAGATGGCGGCTCGGTTATTTCCAGCCGTCGCCCCTTCGACTGGGCGTTCAAGGCCCTCCAGTGCCTTGCCGACGCTGAGCGACTGCTGTCAGGCAATCTCGTAGACAAACTTCCAGCCGGCGTCCTGCACAGCCCGCTCAAAGTCTTCCCGGAACTTGCCAAACTCGAGCTTGCCACCACCCCCCACGCCCGTGTCTTTCCGGGTTGTGTTCACGCGGGAGCCGTATTGCGACGTGGTCTCGATGGTGAGCGTGGGCGGCGGCAGGCCCCATGAGCTCTCAATGGCCGACTCCCGGAAGTGCGCCTCATGATTGGCCGGGTCGAGCGTGCATCCGAAATTGCTCGTGACCTTCCGGCCGCCAAGGAGCCATTTCGACTTGATCGCCGTGAGCGTGCCCGTAATGGTGCCGTCGGTGGCTTTTAAAGCAGTGCCAGCGTTGGCCGTCGCGACAGCCAAAAGTTTTGAGAGAAGTTCGGCCTGAGAAAGCGTGCTGGGTGTGGCCATGGCTACCTCCCCGGGTGTCTGGTTTTCGAAAGGGCTTCGCCCTGAAAAATCCTACACAGTGCCGCGAGGAGTCAGACCGCAGGATTCAGCGAATGCCCGTGGGCTCCTCAGGTCCGACAATACTTTCGCAGGAAGCGAGAGCCCGGGCAAGCGGGCACGCGATGCCTGTGGGCTCGCCCTGCCTGTACGCCCCGAAAAGTTCTTTTGAGTGCCGGGCGAGCATCCGTCGGACTTCGCGGCGGTGGCCTTTCACGCGGGCGATCGTCATCAAGCGGGCCACGGCGTCGCTGCCGAAGGGAATGGCGTGGTTCGTCACGGCTGTGGCAAGTGCGGCGTTGCGCATCGGACAGGCCTGCGTGCCCCACTCCCCTGTTTCCGCTTTTCGGCGTGATGCAGTATCGCCTTCTGGGGCTGGATTTTCAGTAGGTTGCCGAACTTTTCCAACGCCGAAAAAACTTCCCTCAATCCGACCCTGTTTCGGCGCAGACCCGTCCCCCTTGGCGGCCAACCGTTGAAAAGAAAGACCGGGACGGCAGGCGAAGAGGGCGATGCTGTCGCGGATCACTCGCGGCCGATCTTGAACGGTTCGACAAGGAGGACATCTGGCTCGCGGCGACGAATTGCTGCGAAAAATGGACGGGCGTATACTCTTACGAAAGTCCGTGGCTGTGCATGAGCGGTGCGTCCATGTTGAAGCCATGGCCGAATACCATCTCGGCGGATCTGAACCATGACAACGATTCAACTGACTCTCCCCGACGACCTTGCACAGAAGGCGACGGAGGCCGGGCTTTTGTCTGCGGAAGCAGTTCAGGAAATGCTCCGGGAAAAGCTTCTGCGGCGGGCCGGCGAATCACTTCGGGAGATTCGCAGCCGGATGCCCAGCGAGGAGCTGACGCCGGAGATCGAGCGGGAGGTCGTCGAGGCCGTGCAAGCGTATCGGGCTGAGCGACGTGCGCGTCGGGTGGGCTGATGTCCGCGACGGCATCTCGGCCGATCATCGCGGTCTTCGATACGAATGTGGTGATCGCCGGGCTCTTGTGGGCAGGGCCACCCTATTCGCTCCTCATGCGAGCCACGGAGCGGCGTGATTTGGTTCTCGTGACAACGCCCGCGCTCCTAGCCGAACTCAGTGATACCCTTGCTCTGCCGCGGTTTCGGAGGCGGATAGCTGATACCGCCATATCAATTGAGCAGTTGGTGGGTACCTACCGCGACGCGACGGGGCTCGTGACACCTCACGATGTGCCTCGCGTCGTCACCGACGATGTGGACGATGACCACGTTGTCGCCGCGGCCGTCGCCGCACGGGCGCAATACATCGTGACCGGTGACCGCGCGCATCTGCTGCCCATCGGCACGCACGGTCAGATCGCAATCATCTCGCCGCGACAGTGCCTCGATCTGCTCGGGCCCTGAAGCCTCGCGTTCCCCGGCGAGGCATCACTGATCCGACTCGTCTTGGCGGTCCTCAGTGAGATCAGTGACGACTGGGAAATTGAACGGTCTTACCTGAACACGAAAGCCAGATGACCCGCCCGCTCATCCCGGCATTTACAGAAGAGGCGTTGCTTTATCCGGAAACGCACGAAGATGCCGAATACCCCCGGGCAGGATCGAACTGCCGACCTACGGTTTAGGAAAACGGGAACCCTAATTTACGGGTTCCCGTGGACTTCCACAGGTTTTGCTTCGCAACCCTGTGTCAGCCAACGACTTGACCCACACGGAACAACATTGACCGGTACTTCAATACTGTCCTGGAATCGACTTATTTTTGTATCAGTGTTGTTCATCCTGCCCTAGTTTGCTCATTGAGCAAACGGTTTTGACGCCCTCTCGGAACGTCGAGAACGAGAGAGCGTGGAACGACTGCTCAGCTCCTCGAAGAAACCGAACGACTTCCCTGGCAGATTCGTCTTGGTCGTCGTACCCAGACTCGCTCCCCAGGGAAATTAAATCGCAAAAAATTCCACTTTGGATTCGCT
>JBJSZP010000099.1:0-8128 GCA_046090365.1 Planctomycetia bacterium | reverse complement strand
CGCGATCTCGGCGGCGACATCGGCAGGGCTCGTGGCGCGTGTGTCGACTTTCCAATCGGCACATGCGCGGTATAGCGGCTCCCGAATGCGCACCGCTGTCTCCACCTCTGCGAGTGGGTCACCACCTGCGAGCCCTGGCCGACTCGAGGCGGTCGCGGGGTCGGCCGCGAGCCGACGCTGAATGACGTCTATCGGGGCGTCAAGCCACACGACCGGCCGGCCGCGCTCGCGCAACAGCATGCGATTGGCCTCCCGCAGCACCACGCCACCTCCCGTGGCCAGGACGCCGCGCGCCGCGGACAGCAGGTCGGCGAGCACCTCCGCCTCGGCGTCGCGAAACGCGGCTTCCCCTTCGTTGCGCACGAGGTCCGCGATCGTGCGGCCAAGCCGTTTCTCGAGCACAACATCGGCATCGATCCACGACGTGTCGAGCCGCTCGGCGAGAAGCCGGGCCACCGTCGTCTTGCCGGTGCCGCGATACCCGATCAGCGTGAGGAGGGGCATGGTGTGGCCTACCCGGGCTGCTTGGCGGATGCCGTCGCCCGCTTGAGTGCCTCGCGCATCACCTGATGCGGCGGCTCACGATCGTGCCAGATCCGAAACTGGATCGCGGCCTGCCGGACGAACATGTCGACGCCGGTGACGATCCGGCAGCCGATCGACCGGGCCTCCTTCACGAGCAGCGTGTTCTCCGGGTTGTAGACCGTGTCGAAAACGACCATGTACGATCGAAGGTGCTCCTTGTCGAAGGGCGTCTCGTTGACGTTGGGGTGGAGGCCGACCGGCGTGGCGTTGACCAGGCAGTCGTAGGGCAGGCGATAGCGGGCGGCCCAGTCGATGGCCTTGCAGCCGACCTCCGCAGCGATTTTCTTCGAGCGCTCGAGCGTCCGCGACGCCACCGTCACGTCGACGCCTCGCTTCCGGAGTGCGAAGGCGACAGCCCGGGCGGCTCCACCTGCTCCGAGCACGATGGCCGTCTTGACCCCGAGCCCTTCCACAGCGGCATCCTGATCACGGATCGCAGCCTCGAGGCTCTCCACCGCGGCGGTGGCATCCGTGTTGGAGGCTGACACTCCAGCGGGCTTGAAGGTGAGCGTATTGGCGGCACCTATCGCGGCCACGAGGTCGTCCTTGATCGTGGCGAACGGCAGCACCGCCTCCTTGTGCGGAATCGTAACGCTCAAGCCCGACAGCGGCCACCGACCGGCGCCGGAGAGAAACTCACCGATCTGCTCCGCAGGCACGCGAAACGGCAGATAAACCGCATCGATGCCCTCATCGGCGAGGGCCGCATTGTGTACGACGGGACTCAGGCTGTGGGCCACCGGATCGGCCACGACCCCGTAGATTTTCGTCTTGGGCGTGATCGACTCGTAGCGGTAGACGTCGCGCATCTGCCGCCACCCGATCTGCCCCGGCGCGAGCAGACGGTCGTCCTGGAACGTGGCGAACGTGAACGGGGCTCCGGCCCGGCCGGCGAGCACGCGGGTCGGCACGCCGATGTCGCCCATGCAGATTCCGACGGTCGGCACCTTGCTCGCCCGCACCATATCCAGCATCCGCAGGTTGTCGGTCGGATGGTTGGCCATCGTGGCGATCTTCACGATGTCGGCATCCATGCCGGCCAGCCGCTTGTGCAGGGTCGCGAGATCGGGCGGTGTGCGGTGGAAATCGTGATGGCTCACGATCCGCTTCGTGCTCCCATAGCGAGGCACCTTCGTGGCGATGTCATCCTCGAGGTCGATATAGTCGGCTCCCTCGACGATCGCCGTGCGGAGCACCAGGAGACGCTCTTCCTCCGACTTCTCCCAGCGGCCGCCGTCGGCGGGGCGGCGGCAGGTCACGACCACGGGGCAGGGGCGTTCGTGCAGGAGCCGCTTCACCTGGACGTTGCCCTGAATGTAGTCGAGCCGGAGTTCCACCAACCTGATGCCATTCTAGGCGAGGTGGCGGTGCTCGGCGATGACATGCCGATGGCGTCCGCGGCCGATGCTCACGCAGATCATCATGTTCTCCAGGTGACCGCCGGGGCGACTCGAGGTTTCAGGTGCGACGAAACTGGCGGTCGAGTTCCTGCCGCGACAGGGTGAGCGACGTCGGCCGACCGTGCGGACAATGGTGCGAATCCTGCACGCTCCGCCGGTCGCGCACGAGGGCGTCGACTTCGGCCTGCGACAGCGGATCGCCGGCCTTGATCGCAGCCTTGCAGGCCAGCCCGTGCAGAATCTCGTCGACGAGCATCCCCGTTGACGTGGCCGACGCGGCGAGCCGGCCGAGCACCTCGCGTACGAGCGTCGCCGCCGGCACGTTCCCGGCGAGCGCCGGCTTTGCGCTCACGATCACCGTGGCCCCGCCGAAGGGTTCGACGCGCATGCCGGCGCGGGCCAGGGCATCCGCATGCTCGCCCACCAGTTCGAGTTCGGCCGGCGACAGGTCGACGGTCTCCGGCACGAGGAGCCTCTGCACCTCGACGGCGCCGGCAGCGACTGCCGCCCGAAGCCGCTCGTAGAGCACCCGCTCGTGGAGCGCGTGCTGGTCGATCACCTCGATGCCCTCAGGGCTCTCCACCACGATGTAGCGGTCGTGCATCTGCACGGCCATCTCTTCACCGATGGGCGCAACGACGGGAGACTCGCAATCCTGCTCCCATGGGGCGGGCGCGGTGACAGCCTGTGACAGAGCGACGTCCTGCAGCGCGGGTGGCGCAAAGCGGGCCGCCACGGCCGCGCCGCCGGACGACGGAAATGGGGTGAAGGAGGGAAGGCTTCGTGGAGCGATTTCAGCGTTTCCCCAGACGCCTCCGTCAGCAGCGGGCGGCGACAGCGGAGCCTTGAGGTCGCAGGCCAGGAACCGGCCGCGGAGCGTGGAGAGCACGAGCCGATAGAGCCGCGACGGATCGCGGAACCGCACCTCCATCTTGGCGGGGTGCACGTTGACATCGACCATCTCGGGGGGAATGGAGAGCTGCAGGAACACGATCGGCTGGCGACCCGAGAGCAAGAGGCCGCGATACGCCTCCTGCACGGCATGCAGTATCGAGCGGTCGCGAAAGGGGCGGCCGGCCACGAACAGGTGCTGGAGCCTCGCGCTCGCCATGTCGTCGTCCGGCCGGCCCACGAACCCCGAGACGGCCACCTCCCCGTCGCGTCCCTCCACGTCGATCAGCCGGTCGGCGAGCGACTGGCCGAAGAGGCCGCCGATCCGGTCGCGCCAGGAGTCGGTCGCCGGGAGGTCGTGCACGCGCCGGTCGTTGTGCGTGAGCGTCATGGCCACGCCGGGGTGGGCGAGCGCCGTGCGGACGAACGCCTCGGCGGCATGCGACCACTCGGTCGCCGCCGCCCGGAGGAAGGCCCGCCGGGCGGGCACCTTCGCGAACAGTTGATGCACCTCCACCGTCGTGCCCACGGGAAGGCCCCGGGGAGCCACGTCGCCCATCCGGCCGTTGTCGACCTCGATCTCGGCGCCCGCATCTCCGCCGGCGGGCCGGGAGCGGATCACGAGCCGGGCCACTTCCCCCACGGAGGCGAGCGCCTCACCACGGAACCCGAGCGTCTCGATCCGCTCGAGATCCTCAGCCACCCGGAGCTTGCTCGTGGCGTGCGGCGCGGCCGCCAGCGGCAGGTCGTCGGCCTCGATGCCCGCGCCGTCGTCGACCACGCGGACCAGTGCGATGCCGCCCTGTTCGAGCGTCACGTCGATCCGCGTGGGCCGGGCGTCGAGCGCGTTCTCGAGCAGCTCCTTGACGACGCTCGCCGGCCGCTCCACCACCTCTCCGGCCGCGATCCGGTTGACGACCGACACAGGCAGGACGTTGATTCTTCCCATGAATGCTTGATCGCCGCCCGGCCGCGACACCCGTCACGACAGCTGGAATTCCTTGATCTTGCGATACAGCGTGCGCTCGCCGATGCCGAGCATCTCGGCCGCCTGCTCGCGGTTGCCGCCCGTGAGCTTGAGCGTCTCGCCGATGAACAGCCGTTCGATCTCCTCGAGCGGCTTGCCGACGAGGCCCGCGAGCCCCGGCGCGTGCCCTGCGGGCTGGGCGTCGGCGGCCACCGGCTCCAGTTCGACCGGGAGGTCGTCGACGTCGAGCGTCTCGTCGCAGTCGACGACGACCATGCTCTCGATCACGTTCCGCAGCTGCCGCACGTTGCCGGGCCACGCATAGGCCCCGAGCTTCATGCGGGCGGCGAGCGACATGCCCTTGATCGCCTTCCCATGCCGCTTGGCGAACTGGCGGACAAAGTGCTCGATCAACAGGGGGATGTCGGCGGCGCGCTCCTGGAGCGTGGGAATCGCGATCGTCACCACCTTGAGCAGGTGGTAGAGGTCGCTGCGGAAGGAGCCGGCGGCGATCGCCTCCTCGAGGTTGCGGTTCGTCGCCGACAGGAGGCGGACGTTGACGTGGACGGTGGCGTTCGACCCGACCCGCGTAATCTGCCCCGACTCGAGCACCCGCAGGAGCTTGATCTGCGTGGCCATCGGCATGTCGCCGACCTCGTCGAGGAACAGCGTGCCGCCGTTGGCGTATTCGAACTTGCCCATCCGGTCGCTCGAGGCGTCGGTGAACGCCCCCTTCACGTGGCCGAACAGCTCGCTCTCGAGGATGTTCTCGCTGAGAGCGGCGCAGTTGAGGGCCACGAACGGCTTGCTCTTGCGGGGGCTGTTCTGGTGGATCGCCTGGGCGACGAGCTCCTTGCCCGTGCCCGTCTCCCCCTGGATCAGCACCGTGGCGTCGGTGGGGGCGATCCGCTTGAGCCGCTCGATGAGGGCCAGCATCTGGGGGCTCGAGCCGACCACGCCCTCGAAGCCGAACTTCTCGTCGAGGCGGCGGTTGAGCTCGAGGTTCTGCCGCTTGAGGAGGATGCCCTCCGACGCCTTCTCGACGGCCGCCCGCAGCTGGCCGAGGTCGAGCGGCTTCTGCAGGTAGGTGAAGGCGCCCTGCTGCATCGCCGCCACGGCGGAGGGCACGGTGCCATGGCCGGTGACGACGATCACCTCGGTGTCGGCGGACGCCTGTTTGGCCTTCGCCAGGATCTGCAGGCCGCCGATGTCATTCATCATCAGGTCGGTGACCACGACGTCGAACACGTCCTGCTCGATCTTCCGCGCCCCTTCGGTGCCGCTGCCCGCGACCGTGCATTCGTAGCCCATGCGACCCAGCCCCTCGCCCACGGTGCGGGCGTGGTGGATGTCGTTGTCGACGACGAGCACGCGGACGAGCCCGTGGGGGCCGGCCTGATCTCCGGCACCGGCCGGCGGCGAGGATTCGCGGGAAGGGGCCATGGAGAGGATCGTACGAGCCGGCGGCGGGCGGCGTCCAGTTCCGCGGCCGCTACCGCGTGGCCGGGCCGATCGTCGGGAGCCGCGGCGGCGCCGGGAGCCAGATCGTGACCTTGGTGCCGCGGCCCGGCGCGCTCTCGATGTCGATCGTGCCCCCGTGGGCCTCGACGATCTTCCGCGCCGTCGGCAGGCCGAGCCCCGAGCCGCCCTGTTTCGTGGTGTAGAACGCCCGAAACACCTTGGAGAGCGTCTCCTCGTCCATCCCCGGGCCCGTGTCGATCAGCTCGACGACGACGCCCAGGCCCCGCGGCCGGGTGCGCACCACGAGCTGCCCGCCTCCCTCCATCGCCTGCACGGCGTTGATCAGGAGGTTGAGCAGCGCGGAGCGGAAGGTCTCCCGGTCGAGCCGCACATTCGGCAGCTCGGGGTCGAGGTAGCGCACCACCTCGACGCCGGCGTCGCGGGCCTGCGGGGCGAAGAAGTCGAGCAGCTGCTCGAGCTCCTCGTTGAGGCTGCCCGGCTCGATCGTGAGCTTCTCCTGCCGGGCGAAGTCGAGGAAATCACCAAGCAACTTCTGGAGGCGGTCGCACTCCGCCCGCACGAGCTCGATCTTCGCCTTCGCCCGCCGGTCGCGCTGCTTGGTGGGCGAGTCGGGATCCGACTTCTCGAAGTCCTCCGCGAGGAGCTCCATGTTGAGCCGGATCGTGGAGAGCGGGTTGCGGATCTCGTGGGCCAGGGCTCCCACGAGCGCCGCAAACTCCGCATACGTTTCCGCCCGCGAGCGGGCCGACTCGTCATCCGACGCCGACGACATGGCCGACCTGGCCTCGGGGGTGATCCTGGGACCGGGGACCGGCTACGACGGGTTCGAGCCGCCCTGCTCGGCCAGCTCGCGCATCGCCACCTTGCGGCTGAGCTTGACGCGGTCTTGGTCGTCGACCGCGATCACCTTCACCCGCATGATGTCGCCCACGCGACAGACGTCGGCCACGCTCGACACATACTCGTCGGAGAGCTCGCTGATGTGGCACAGGCCGTCCTTGCCCGGCACGAGTTCCACGAACGCGCCGAAGTCCTTGATGCTCGTGACCCGGCCCTCGTAGACCCGGCCCACCTGGATCGACGCCGTGAGCGCCTCCACCTTGGCCATCGCCGCCATCGCCCCCTCGGCGTCGTGGCTGGCCACCGTGACGGTGCCGTCGTCCTCGACCTCGATGCTGGCGCCGGTCGACTCCTGAATGGCCCGGATCGTCTTGCCGCCGGGACCGATGAGGAGGCCGATCTTCTCGGGGTTGATCTGCGTGCGCAACAGCCGCGGCGCCCAGATCGAGATCTCCGACCGCGGCCGGCGGATCGCCGACAGCATGGTGCGGAGGATCTCGAGCCGCGCCTCGCGCGACTGCCGCAGCGTGGCCTCGATGATCGCTGGCGAGATGCCGTCGATCTTGAGGTCGAGCTGGATGCCCGTGATGCCGTTCTGCGAACCGGCGATCTTGAAGTCCATGTCGCCGTAGTGGTCCTCGTCGCCGATGATGTCGGTGAGGAGCACCCACTTGTCCTCCGACTGCTTCACGAGCCCCACCGAGATGCCCGCCACGGGATTCGTGATCGGCACGCCCGCCGCCATCAGGCCGAGCGTGGCGCCGCAGACGCTCGCCATCGAGCTCGAGCCGTTCGACTCGAGAATGTCGGAGATCACGCGGATCGTGTAGGGGAACGTGTCGGGCTCGGGGAGCACCGGCTTCACGCTGCGCTCCGCCAAGGCGCCGTGGCCGATCTCGCGCCGGCCCGGGCCTCGGATCGGCCGCACCTCGCCCACCGAGAACGAGGGGAAGTAGTAGTCGAGCATGAACTTCTTCGAATACTCGTCGATCAGGCCGTCGACCCGCTGCTCGTCCTTGCCCGTGCCGAGCGTGATCGTGACGAGCGCCTGCGTCTCGCCGCGCTGGAACAGCGCCGAGCCGTGGACGCGGGGGAGGAGATCGACCTCGCAGGCGATGGACCGAAGCGTCCGGTAGTCGCGGCCGTCGGGGCGGCGGCCCTCGAGGATCAGCTCGCGCACCGCCCGCTCCTCGAGCCCGTGCCAGACGTGCACGAAGTCGGCCTCGCTCACGCCGCCGGCGTCGCCGGGCTTGCCCGGGGCTGGCTCGGCGGGCACGACCTCGGCCTTGGCCCGCTCGCGGAGCGCCTTCACGGCCTGGCCGCGGTCCTGCTTCCCCTCGATCGCCTTGGCGGCCTTGAGGTCGGGCAGGTAATCGCGGACCAAGCGGTCGCGGAGGTGCGTGTAGTCGGCGAGCACGTATTCCTTCTTCGGCTTGCCGGCCTTCTGCACGAGCTCGTGCTGCATGGCGCACAGCTCACGCACGTAGCGATGCGCCTCGGCGATCGCCTCGAGCATCCGATCCTCGGGCATCTCGCGGGCAAAGCCCTCGATCATCAGCACGGCCGTCTCGCTGCCGGAGATCACGAGGTCGAGGTCGCTCTCCTCGAGCTGGTCCTGCGTGGGGAAGGGGACGAAGCGGCCGTCGATCTGGGCCAGCCGGACGCTGCCGAGCGGGCCGCGGAAGGGGAGCTGGGAGATCGACAGCGCCGCCGAGGCCCCGTTCATCGCCAGCACGTCGCCGTCGTTCTGCTTGTCGCTGGAGAGCACCGAGGCCTGGATCTGGACCTCGTCGTAGAACCCGTCCGGAAAGAGAGGCCGGATGGGGCGATCCATGAGACGGCTCGTCAGCGTCTCCTTCATCGTCGGGCGTCCCTCGCGCTTGAGAAACCCGCCGGGGAACTTGCCCGCGGCGGCGGCGCGCTCCCGGTAATCGCATGTGAGCGGGAAGAAATCGATCCCCGG
>JBJSZP010000098.1:0-5135 GCA_046090365.1 Planctomycetia bacterium | reverse complement strand
GCGATACGCCTCTTCGATCAAGGCGTGATCAGCGACGACGGGCATTGGGCGGGGGAAGCCGGGAAGATCCCAGTGCCCGTCCGCGAGGCTCTGCGGGTAGACTGCCGGATCGAAGAGGAGGCTCCACGATGAACGTTCGCTGGATAGGTGTTGGCGCCATGTGGGCGTGGGCCGCGAGCGCACTTGCCCAGCCGGCGGAGGTGATCGCGCCGCCGGCGGCCGCCCGGGCCGACGACGCCCCGAAGCTCGATACGCCCGAGGGGCAGCTCGGCTACGCCCTCGGCCTGCGGATCGGCTCGCGGATCGCGGCCGACTTCCGGGCCCAGCAGGCTCCGCTCGACTCCGCCGCGCTCGCCCGCGGCCTCGCCGACGCCGTGCTCGGGGCGAAGCCGCGGCTCGATGAGAAGACGATTGCGGCCGCAATCGAGCGGTTCGAGGCGCGGATGCGCGAGCGGGAGCGTGAGTTCGCCGCCCGGATGGTCGAGGTGGCCAAGACGAACAAGTTGAAGGCGGCCGAGTTCATGAAGGCCAACGCCACCAAGCAGGGCGTGAAGACGCTGCCGAGCGGCCTGCAGTATGAGGTGCTCAGGGCAGGGCAGGGTCCGCAGCCCACGGCCGACGACACCGTCGCCACGCACTACCGGGGCACGCACGTCGACGGGAGCGAGTTCGACGCCACCGATCCGGCGGGCCCGCCAGCGACGTTTCCGCTCCAGGGAGTCGTGCCGGGCTGGCAGGAGGCGCTTCCCCTGATGGCGGTGGGCTCGAAGTGGCGGCTCTACGTGCCCCCCGAGCTCGGCTACGGCGAGGAGGGCTCGCCGCCGGTCATCGAGCCGAACGAGGTACTGATCTTTGAGATCGAGCTCGTGAAGATCGTGCCCCCGGAGAAATGAGCCCGATGCGAGCCGCCGCCGAGCGCTGGCTGTTTCTGCTCGCGGCCCTCGCGGCCGGCGTGGCGGCGGCCCAGCCCCCCGGCGGGGTGCGGGCCAGGCCCGATCCCTTCGTGGCCGCCCGCGACCGCATGGTGCGCGACGACATCGTGGCCGGCGGCGTGACCGACGAGCGCGTGGTGGAGGCGATGCGGGCGACGCCGCGGCACGAATTCGTGCCCGGGCCGCAGCGGAATCTCGCCTACTTCGACATGTCGCTGCCGATCGGCGAGGCCCAGACGATTTCCGGGCCCTTCGTCGTGGCCTACATGACGGAGAAGCTCGAGCCGAAGCCCGCCGACCGCGTCCTCGAGATCGGTACGGGCAGCGGCTACCAGGCGGCGGTGCTGGCGCCGCTCGTGGGCACGGTGTATTCGATCGAGATCAACGAGAAGCTCGGCGAGAAAGCGGCGAAGACGCTGGCCCGGCTCGGCTACAAGAACGTGGTCACGAAGATCGGCGACGGATTCCTCGGCTGGCCGGAGCACGCGCCCTTTGACAAGATCATCGTGACGTGCTCGCCCGAGAACGTGCCCCGGCCGCTCGTCGAGCAGTTGGCCGAGGGCGGCCGGATGGTGATCCCCGTGGGTGAGCGTTACGACCAGACGCTCGTCTTGCTCACGAAGCGCGACGGCCGGCTCGAACGCGAGGCGCTCGTGCCGAGCCTGTTCGTGCCGATGACCGGCACGGCGGAGCAGGGGAGGAAGGTGCAGCCCGACGGATCCCGGCCGGCAATCGACAACGGGGGCTTCGAGATGCTCCTGGCCGACACGACCGTACCGACGGCGTGGTACTACGGCCGCCAGATGGAGGTGGTGGAGGGCGACGACGCCGCGGAGGGCCGCCGCTACCTCAAGCTTGTAAACGCGGACCCGGGAAGGCCGGCGCAGGTGTTCCAGGGATTTCCGGTCGACGGCCGGACGGTCGCGCGGCTCGCGCTCGCGGCCCAGGTGCGGGCCGAGGGGGTGCGGCCGGGGCTCACCGCCGAGGAAACGCCGGCGATCGTCGTCAAGTTTTTCGACGCCGACCGGAGCCGCTCGGCTCGGCTGTCGGTGGGGCCGTGGGCCGGCACGTTCCCGTGGAAGGAGGTGTCTGGAACCATCCCCGTGCCCACATGGGCGCGGGAGGCGATCCTCCAGATCGGGATGCTCGGAGGCACCGGCCAGATCGAAGTCGACGCCGTATCGATCGCCGGTATTCCCCGGTAAATCGTGAAAAAGCGGTTTTTCGCCGTCTTCTGGCAGGCGGCAGACGACGGCAGAAAAGTCTGCGTAGACCTCTTTTTCTGCTTGATTTACCCAAGCCCCCAACTATTCTTTGGCTTCGCAGCGGCTGCGGCGCTCCCGGAAGAGGTTCGGGATCGGCCGGTCCGCAGCATCGACAAACTCTTTCTCCGGAGAACGACTGAGATGGTGGCGAAGCGTCGCTGGTCAGGGATCGTGGCAGCTCTCACTGTGGTGGCGTTCGTCGCACTGGCGTGCGATGCCCACGCTGGTTGGAATCATCGCTACCGCGGCCACGGCTCGTCGGGCGGCAGTTTCGGCGGCTCGTCGGGCGGCTCGTCCGGTGGAAGCTCCGGGGGCTATGGCTCCGGCGGCTACGCCTCCAGCGGCTACGCCTCGGGTGGTTCGTCGGGTGGTTCGTCGGGCGGCAGCTACGGCTCGTATGGTTCGTACGGCAGCCACGGCAGTTGGGGCTCGCACCACGCGTACCGTCGCGCGATGCGTGCCTATCGCCACTCGAGCCACGGTTCGTCCGGTGGTTCGTCGGGCGGCTCGTACTCGGGCGGCGGCTCGTCGGGCGGCTCGTATGGCGGTGGTTCGTACGGTGGCGGCTCCTACGGTGGCGGCTCGTACGGCTCCTACGGCGGATATTCGTCGGCCGCCTATTCGACCGGCTACTCGTCGATCTCGGGCATGTCGAGCAGCATGCCGGTGGAGTCGTATCGCGTGATCGATGCCGCTCCGACCACGAGCGGCGAAGTCATCTCGGTTCCGCAGCCCGCGGCCACCGATTCGACGGCGATCCCGGCCGACGCGGCCCTGCTTGTCGTCTCGGTGCCTGCCGACGCGAAGATCTTCGTGAACGGCTCGAAGACCTCCGCCACCGGCAGCCTGCGGCGCTACGTGTCGCGGGGGCTCGCGGCGGGCAAGGACTATGAATATGTCGTGCGGATGGTCGTCGATCGCGACGGCACGCCCCACGAGGAGACGAAGGTCGTGTCGCTCGCCGGCGGCGTCCGCAAGACCGTCGAGTTCGGCGGTGCGGCGACGGCCTCGACGCCCGCGAAGCCCAAGGCCCCGAAGACGAGCCTCACGCTCCACGTGCCCGCCGACGCAAAGGTGTGGCTCGCGGGCAACGAGACCTCGTCGCAGGGCGCGACCCGCCTCTTCGAGACGACGACGATCCGCGATGGGCAGACGTGGAAGAACTACGAAGTGCGGGTGACGCGCGTAGTCGATGGCCAAGAGCAGTCGCTCGTGAAGACGATTGACCTCGCCGCCGGCTCGACCGTCGAACTGGTGCTCGACCCGACGGAGGCCCGCACGGCCGCCGTCGACGCCACCGCGTCGATTCGCTGAGCCCGAAGGCTGAAAAATCCATACGGCCCCGGACGCCCAAGCCCGAGGCCCGAACACTCCCGCGCGGCCGCGAGCCGCGCGGGAGTTTTTTTGCGCGATGGTAGAGTTGGGGGTGATCTCCCATGCCTCCCGCCGCCCCGACCCGCTGGAGCCCCGCCGCCCGTGCCGCCGCCTCGGTGCCGATCGCGGTCTACCTCGCCGCCGTGATCCTGCCCCCGCTGGCCGGGCCGCCGCCGGCGAGCGAACTCGCCAACCGGCTGCTCCAGCCGTTCCGCCCGCTCGTCGGTGCCCTGTACCTCGGCCACGGCTACCGCTTCTTCGCCCCCGACCCCGGGCCCGGCCATTCGCTCCGCTTCACGGTGGAGCGGGCCGATGGCTCACGAGTCTTGGGCACGATTCCCGACCGCGAGGCCGACCGTCCCCGCCTCCTCTACCACCGCCGGTTCATGATTCCGGAGAAACTCGCTCCACTCGTGCCGCCGTCCGAAGCGCCCGCCGACGTGCGGCGCGACGCGCGGGCCGAGTGGCTGCCGCTCGTGAAGGGCGTGGCCGGGCAGCTGCTCGCCCGGCACGAGGGCGTGCGTGTGGAACTCGCACTCGTGGAGCACTATCTGCCCACGCCCGAGGAATTGATCGCGGCGGGCGAGCCTGGAGGCGCTCCACCCGGCGGAAGCCAGGCCGCCACAGGCGAAGCGATGGCCGATCTCGTCACGCCGCTCGGCACGTTCGCCCGGGCCGGGAGCACGCAGCCATGAACGCGTCGGCGCAAACTGTCTCTTCCCAGCCTTCCGCGCCGCGCCGCGTCTGGTGCGCCGAGTGGCTCGCCGGCTGGAATGCCTTCTGGTTCACCCCGGCCGATCCGCTGCCGTTGGCCATCGTGCGGATCGCCACGGGCGCACTCCTCGCCTGGTCGGCCGCGGTGTGGCTGCTCGACGCCCCGGCGTTCTTCGGCCCCGACGCCTGGCTCACGGCCCACGACGTGTGGCGGATGAACGACCAGCCCTGGCAGTGGAGCTGGTATTTTTCCGTCGCCACGCCAGCCGCGGCCCGGCTGCTCACGGTCGCCCTGCTCGTGGCCGCCGTGTGCCTCATGCTCGGCCTGGCCACGCCGCTCGCGGCGCTCGTGTCGCTCGCCGGGCTCGTGAGTGCGGCCAATCGCGCGCCGCTCAACACGTTCGGCCTCGACGACACGCTCGGGATGCTGCTCGTGCCGCTCCTCGTCGGCCCCTCCGGCGGCGTGCTCTCGCTCGACGCGGCCCTCGGGAGGGGCGATTCCCGGCCGAGCGCGCGGGCGAACATCGCCTTGCGGCTCCTGCAGGTGCACCTGTGCGTCGTGTATCTGTTCTCCGGCTGCGGCAAGCTGCTCGGGGCGAGCTGGTGGGAGGGCACGGCCCTCTGGGGGGCGATCGCCAACGAGCAATACCGCACGCTCGACCTCACCGGTCTCGCCCGCCATCCGCTCGTGGTCAACGCCCTCACGCTTGCCACCCTGTGGTGGGAGGTGGGGTATGCCGCCCTCGTCTGGCCCCGGCTCACGCGGCCGGCGGTTCTGGCGATGGCTTTGCCCGTCCACTTGGGAATCGGCCTGGCGATGGGCATGATGGAGTTCGGCCTGGCGATGCTC
>JBJSZP010000097.1:0-1634 GCA_046090365.1 Planctomycetia bacterium | reverse complement strand
CAGGCTGAAGCCTGTCCTACGAGCGGGCGTGATACACTCCTCGCCCTATGGACCAGCCGCTCACGGTGCCGCCCGGCCGCGATGTTCGCCTCGCCGACTTCGACGCCGACTTCCACGAGGATCTCGACCGCGAGGCCGCCGAGGTGGAGACGCGCCGCCACTGCGATGCGCTCGACGAGCTCGCCTACCGGCTTTTCGCCGAGGCGAAGCGGGCCGTCGTCGTCGTGCTGCAGGGGATCGACACGTCGGGCAAGGACGGCACGATCCGGATGCTCGCGAGCGGGATCAGCCCGCAGTGCCTCGACGTGAAGAGCTTCAAGGCGCCGAGCGCGCTCGAGCTGGCCCATGACTTCCTTTGGCGGGTGCATGCGGCGGTGCCTGCCCATGGACGGATCGGGATCTTCAACCGCTCGCACTACGAGGACGTGGTCGTGGTGCGGGTGCGCAAGCTCGTGCCGAAGGAGGTCTGGAAGGACCGCTACGGCCAGATCAACGCCTTCGAGAAACTGCTCGCCGACGGTGGCCTGACGTTCGTGAAGTGCTTCCTGCATATCAGCAAAAAGGAGCAGCGACAGCGGCTCGAGGACCGGCTCAAGGATCCCAAGAAGCAGTGGAAGCTCGGCCCCGACGACCTCGAAGACCGCAAGCGCTGGGACGATTTCCAGAAGGCATATGACGATGCGCTCACGGAGTGCAACACGCACCACGCCCCGTGGCACATCGTGCCGGCCGACAAGAAGTGGTATCGGAATCTGGTCGTCGCCCGGCTCGTGCGGAAGACGCTCGAGCGGCTCGATCCGAAGTTTCCGCCGTTCGATTCGAGCCTGCTCACGAAGCTCGACTGACGGCTGAGCCCCGGAGGATCGTCCCGCATGAACGGCATCCCGCTGCTCGATCTCGACGCCTGCCGATCGCGCCGGCGGCGGCTCTTCGACCGGCTGGCGGCCGAGCGGCTCGACGGCCTCGTCGTGGTGATGCCGGAGCACGTCCAGTATCTCACCGGCCACCGCTGGGATTTTCGCTTCGCGCCCCTCGCCGCGTTCACCACGGCCGGCCCGGCGCTCCTCGTCTGCCCCGACAAACCCGTGGAACAGGCGGCGGTGGACGACGTGCGGCCCTACGAGGCCAAGTGGCGCTCGACGCTGCGCAACGACCAGGGCGAAGCGGCGGCCCGCGTGCTCGGCCAGTGGCTCGCTGCCCGGCCGACCTGGCGGCGGGTGGGCGTCGAGTTCTCGGCCTGCCCACCGCACGTGACGCGGCTCTTCGCCGGGGCCGAGTTCGTCGACATCGAGCCTGTGCTCCTGCGGCAGCGCCGGCGCAAGGATCCCGACGAGCTCGCGCTTCTCCGCCGCGCGATCGCCGCGGCCGGCGCGATGTATGACACCGCCCGGGAGATGCTCGCGCCGGGGGGCAACGAGCTTGACGTGTTCTCCGCGCTCCAGGCGGCGGCCGTCTCGTCCTGCGGCGAGATGCTCACCGGCACCGGCAACGACTACGCCTGCGGGATGCGCGGCGGGCCGCCACGGGATCGCGCCTGCGCCGCGGGCGATCTCTACATCCTCGACCTCGGCCCCGCCTACCGCGGCTACTTCGCCGACACGTCGCGGGCGATCGCGGTGAATCGGCAGGCCACC
>JBJSZP010000096.1:0-5497 GCA_046090365.1 Planctomycetia bacterium | reverse complement strand
GGCTCCCCGTGTCCCGGAGCAGGCGTATGCAGGCAAGCGCAGCCATGGATGGCGCAGCGCAGCCGGAGTCGAGTGAGCCGGAGCCTGGAGGGCGAAGGCGAACGTCCGGCGACGGGATATGGGGAGCCCGAAGCCGGCGCGCATCACATGGGGCATGACGGGCCGAAGGGTGTCCGAAGCAGGGTTTTGCGGGCGGGCGGGGCTCGGCTTGCGAAACGGGCCGGGCGTGGCAGAATACCGGGCTCGAATCAAGGAGTTTTCATGAGCGACACCCTCGAAGTCATCCCCCGCAAGGCGAACGGCTCGCGCGACAGCCGCCGGCTCCGTCGGCAGGGCCTCGTGCCGGCGATTCTGTATGGCCACGGGGAGAAGTGCGTCGAACTGGCCGCGAAGCGCGAGGCGCTCGAGGCCGTGATCCGCCACGGCAGCCGGATCGTGGATCTCAAGGGGGCCGTGAAGGAGAGCGCGCTCGTTCGCGAACTCCAGTGGGACACGTACGGCATCGAGCCGATCCACGTCGATCTGCTCCGCGTGAGCAAGTCGGACCGGATCAAGGTGAAGGTGCCGATCGACCTCAAGGGAGAGGCGCCGGGCCACAAGGCTGGGGGCGTCGTGACGCTGCTCGTCCACGAGATCGAGATCGAGTGCACGCCCGACACGATCCCCGAGAAGATCCATGCCCAGATCGGGAAGCTGGAGCTCGGCGGCACGATCAAGGCGCACGACCTGGACCTGCCGAAGGGCGCGAAGGTCACGCACTCCGGCGACGAGACGATCGTGAGCTGCACGCTCCCGGCCAAGAAGGGCGAGGAGCCCGCCGTGGCGGCCGGTGCCGCCGAACCCGAAGTGATCGGCCGCAAGCCGGCCGAGGAAGGAGAGGGGGAAGCGGCCGAGGGCTGATCGCCGCCTGAGCGCGGCGCCGCCGGCGCCCGGACGAACGGACACACGTGAAACTCATCGCGGGGCTCGGCAACCCGGGACGTGCCTACGATGGCACGCGGCACAACGTCGGCTTCGACGTGCTCGAGATCCTGGCCCGCCGCTGCGGATCGCCCGTGCGGCGGGCGCGGTTCCAAGGCGAGACGGCGCAGGTCACGATCCGCGGCCGGCCCGTCCTCCTGCTCTGGCCCCTCACGTGGATGAACTTAAGCGGTTCGAGCCTGCTCGCCGCCCGCGACTTCTACAAGATCGACCATGAAGACATCCTGGTGCTGTGCGACGACTTCCAACTGCCGACCGGCACGATCCGGCTCCGCGCGAGCGGCTCGGCCGGAGGGCAGAATGGCCTCGCCGACGTGCTCGCCAGGCTCGGCACGAACGACGTTCCCCGCCTGCGGATCGGGATCGGCCCGGTCGCGCCGGGCTGGAAGACGGCCGATTTCGTGCTCGGGAGGTTTCCCAAGGAGGAGCGTGAGGCCGTCGACGTGACGCTCGAAAGGGCCGCTGACGCCGCCGAGGAATGGGCGGCGCTGGGCATCGAGGCGGCCATGAATCGCTACAACTGAACGATCCCCCGCAGTTCCCGATCATCGAATCCCAGACCAGCCACAGATTTCAAGCCACAGCTTTTCAGACAAGGAGCACGACCCCATGGCGGCGAAGCAGACCAGCGTGTACGAGGGCATGTTCATTCTCGACCCCTCGAAGTATGCCCGTGATCCGGCTGCGACGAGCTCGCAGATCTCGGACATGGTGATGCAGAACGGCGGCACCGTGCTCGCCTCCCGGCTGTGGGACGAGCGGAAGCTCGCCTATCCGATCAACGGCCACAAGAAGGGGATCTACTGGCTCACCTACTTCAAGATGCCGGGCGGCGGTATCGCGCCCCTCGAGCGGCAGTGTGAGATCAACGACGACATCATCCGGAAGTTGATTCTCAAGGTCGATCCGCGGATCGCCGACGCCCTCGTGCAGCACGCCCTCGCCGGCGAAGCCGCGCCCCGCCGGTCGTCCGCCCCGGCCCCGGCGGCAGCCGCCGAGTAACTCCTTCCCCGACCCCTTGCACGGCCCGCCGAGAGCCGGTATCCTGCTTCGTATTGTACAGAAGTTCAGTTCCTGACGCATCCGGCAAGGAGGACGAATCCATGGCCAGTTTCAACCGCGTGATCCTGCTCGGCAACGTGACCCGCGATCCCGAGCTCCGCTACATCTCCAACGGCACGGCCGTCACCGACATCGGCCTGGCGGTCAACGACCGCCGCAAGACGGCCACCGGCGAGTGGGTGGAGGAGACGACGTTCGTCGATGTCACCCTCTGGGGCCGCACGGCCGAGATCGCCGGCGAATATGTCACCAAGGGCTCGCCGCTCATGATCGAGGGACGGCTCAAGCTCGACACCTGGGAGAAAGACGGCAAGAAGAACTCCAAGCTCCGGGTCGTCGGCGAGAAGATGCAGCTCCTGGGCTCCCGCTCGGGTGGCGGCGGTGGCGGCGACGCCCCGCGTGGCAAGGCCCGGCCGGCCGGCCGGGCCGGCGGACCGCCCGCCGACGAATTCGACCAGTCGGGCGGGTATGATGGGGCCGCGTCGAGCGTCGACGCCTCCGCGCCGCTCGGCTCCGACGACGACATTCCCTTCTGATTCCTCCCGCACACCTCTCTGATTCCCGACGCAAGGAGAACACCATGCCCACCAAGGAAGCCCCCTCCGTGGCTGCCAACAAGTCGACCCACCTGCCGAAGGGCAAGCGGGGCGGCATCGAACTGCTGCTGATCCACAACGTGGAGCACCTCGGCAAGCAGGGCGAGGTGGTCGAGGTGAAGCGCGGCTACGCCGCCAACTACCTGCTGCCGCAGGGGCTGGCGACGGTCGCCACGGAGCACCACAAGCGGATGGTGGAGAAGCATCGGGCGAAGCTCGAGGAGATCGCCCGGGAGCGGCTCGCCGGCCTCCGCAGCCTGCTCGCCGAACTGTCGCGGACGAGCGTCACGATCGAGGCCAACGCCAACGACGAAGGCCACCTCTACGGCTCCGTCGGGGCGGCCGAGATCTCTCGGTCGCTCAAGCAGCAGGATCTCATGGTCTCCCCGGACCAGATCGTGCTCCAGGGTCCGCTCAAGGAGGTGGGGCTGTACACCGTGAAGGTGCGGCTCGCCGCCGAGGTGGAAGGGGATCTGAAGGTCTGGGTGGTGCCTGCCAGCGGAGATGCCGGCAGCAAGTAGGTCGGATCGTCCACCGCAGGGAGGCATGGCGATGTCGCGGGAGCGGCCGGCCAACGTCGACGCCGAAAAGGCGGTGCTCGGCAGCATCCTGCTCAAGCCCGACGTCTGCGACGACGTGGCGCTCGTCGTCCGACCGGACGACTTCCACGAGGAGTCGCACCAGATCCTCTATCGCCACCTCGTCGACCTCCACGACGGCGGCAAGCGGATCGACACGACGATCGTGCTCGAGAGGCTGCGCACCAGGGGAGACCTCGACCGCATCGGCGGCGCACCGGCGATCGCCGACATGCTCGAGACGGTTCCCCACGCCGCCCACGCCACGCACTACGCCCAGATCGTCCGCGACAAGTCGATGCTGCGCTCGCTGATCGACGCGAGCACCGACATCCTCCGCGACGCCTACGACTCGGCCGACGAGCCCCGCGAGCTCCTGGCCCGGGCCGAGTCGCGGATCTTCGAGATCCTCGAGCGCCGCAGCTCGGCGGAGGCCAAGTCGATCGACGCCGTGCTCGAGGACGTGATGGTACGGATGGACGCGCGGATGAAGCACGAGCACGCCCTCGGCGGCGTGGAGACGGGCTTCACCCAGCTCGACACGCTCTGCGGCGGGTTGCACAACTCCGAATTGATCATCCTCGCGGCCCGCCCCAGCATGGGAAAGACGGCGTTCGCGATGAACATCGCCGAGCACGTCGCAATCTCCGCGCGGCAGCCGGTGCTGTTCGTGAGCCTCGAAATGGCCTGCCTCGAGCTGGCCGACCGGCTCCTCTGTTCGGCCGCGCAGGTCAACGGCCACCGCCTTCGTAACGGCACGATCTCGCAGGAAGACCGCCGCCGGCTCGTGCAGAAGTCGGCCGAGATCAGCTCCGCTCCGCTGTTCATCGACGACACTCCGGGCCGCACGCTCACCGAGATCGCCGCCGTGGCGCGCCGCCTGAAGCGCCGGCAGGGACTGTCGCTCGTGGTCATCGACTACCTGCAGCTCATCGAGCCCGACAATCCCCGCGACCCCCGGCAGGAGCAGGTGGCACGGATCGCCCGGCGGCTCAAGATGATGTCTCGCGAGCTCGACATCCCGGTGCTCTGCCTCGCCCAGCTCAACCGGCAGGCCGAGGTGTCGCGCGACAACAAACCGCGGCTCAATCATCTGCGGGAATCGGGCGCCATCGAGCAGGACGCCGACGTCGTGATGTTCGTGCACCGCGAGGAGTATTACCAGACGACCGACGAGGACAAGGAACGCGTGAAGGGGCAGGCGGAGATCATCATCGCCAAGCAGCGCAACGGTCCGATCGGCGACGTGAAGCTGCTCTGGCAGCACGACTACACGCGATTCGTGAACCTCGAGCACCGCCCGTACGACGAGTTCGAGCAGTTCAGCAGTTTCTAGCTTTACGCGAAACATCGGCATCCTGCCGATTTTCGCTTGCGCGGCTGCGGGGCAAGCCAAGGTTGCCCCGAGCCGCGATGGCTCGCCCTCCAGGCGAGCCTCGCGCGCACGTAGGACAGGCTTCAGCCTGCCCTCCATACCGCGGCCTTCGTTTACCGCCGGCGGCGGTCCGTGCCGGGCTGGATGTCGAGGTCGAGGCCGTCGTCTTCGCCGCGGTCGAGCCGCTCCCACGCGATCGCCCCCATCGCGGCGTTGTCGGTGCATAGCTCCCGCGGCGGGATCACCACGGCCACGCCGCGGTCCACGCCGAGCCGCTCGAGCGCGGTTCGCAGGAGCGTGTTCGCAGTCACGCCGCCGCCGACGAGCAGCGTGTGGCAGCCCGTGCGGTCAAGGGCGAGATCGACCTTCGCCAGGATCGCGTCGACGGCCGCCTGCTGGAACGACGCCGCCAGGTCGGCCAGCCGCCGGCCCGTCGGAGGAGGTGTATCCGCAGGTGCGCCGGGGGGCCGCACGAGATACCGCAGCGCCGTCTTCAGGCCGCTGAAACTGAGGTCGAGCCGGTCGTGATCCCTGGCGAGCGGCCGGGGCAGCCGGTGGGCCCGCGGATCGCCGCCGACCGCGGCCCGCTCGATCTGCGGGCCACCGGGGTAGCCGAGCCCGAGCAGGCTCGCCGCCTTGTCGAAAGCCTCGCCGGCGGCGTCGTCGATCGTGCCGCCGAGACGGTCGAGTTCGAGCGGCGACCGCACGAGAAACAGCGAGGTGTGGCCGCCGCTGGCGACGAGCCCCACGCAGGGGTCGCGGACCGCGTCGGGGCGGGCGAGCCGGCAGGCGTAGAGGTGCGCGGCGACATGGTCGTAGCCCACGAGCGGGATGCCGAGCGCCGCGGCGATCCCCTTCCCGGCCGCGAGCCCGACGAGCAGCGACCCCACGAGCCCGGGCCGCAC
>JBJSZP010000095.1:0-16985 GCA_046090365.1 Planctomycetia bacterium | reverse complement strand
TGCGGGTCGTGCCGGCGAGGCCCGTCCGTGCCGGCTGTACGGGCCGGATCATCCGGACGAGCCGCTGATTTTTCCGGACGCGAAAAGCTTGCGCACGAGTCATCGGTCATAGTTCCCTCAGACCTTCCCACGGGCGGGTCGGCCGGCGAAACGAACCTCGGAGGAACCCACGATGTCGACCACGACGCTCAAAGCCCCCCGGTGTGCCACGCGGAAGCCCGCCCGCACCACGGCCAACGCCCGCCGCCGGATGATCGACCCCACCACCTGCGAGCGCGACTACGGCACCGACGAGATCGAGTTCATGCAGGCTCTCGACCGCTACAAGCGGACCAGCGGCCGCATGTTCCCGACCTGCAGCGAGATCCTCGAAGTCGTCCGCTCCCTGGGCTACGTCCGCACGTAGGACAGGCGCCGGCCTGTGTTCACGGCAAGTCTCGACGTCCTGTCGAACGTGCCTTGGCCGACATCCGTCGGCCGATGCTGACCCGGCCCTCCGTGCCCGGCATCAGTTCGCACGCCCCGGCTTCGGGCTCCCCGTATCCCGTCGCCGGACGTTCACTGCGGCCCTCCAGGCCTCCGTTCACTCGACTCCGGCTGCGCTGCGCCATCCATGGCTGCGCTTGCCTGCATACGCCTGCTCCAGGACACGGGGAGCCCGAAGCCTCCTCAACTGGAGAGGGGGAGGCGAGGGGTTGCCCCTACCATTGAGCCGGCGTGAGTCGGGCACCGATTCGCCGCAGGCGAATTGGTCGGCGGAGCCATGGATGGCGCAGCGCCTGTGACTCCGAGCGAACGGAGCCCATGGATGGGCGCAGTGAGCGTCCGGCGAGGTGGTGGGGGCAACCCCGAGCCGGCGCGACAGAGTCGAGGCATGACAGGCTGAAGCCCGTCCTACTTTGCCGGGACGGTGGCGTCGGTTTCGAATGACTGGCCGTCGAAGGTGGTGAGCTTCACGAAGAGGCGCACGTGGTCGCCGGCCGGGGGGCGGCCCTGCCAGGGGAGCGTGAAGTGCAGGCCGCGGGCCCGCGATGTGCGCCGGAAATGGGCGAGGGCCTCGGTCGACGGGATCTGCCAGGTTGCCAGGGGCGCGCCCTCCGGGCCGCCCGGTGCGGCCGGGTCGGTGGCCGTGATCGTGACGTCGCCGCCGGCCGTGACGAGCCGCTCGTCGGCGTCGCGCGGCTCGAACACGATCGCCAGGCCGTCGCTCGTGCCGTCACCGTCGCCATCGAAGCAGGTGGTGCGGCCCGGGTTGATGACGAGGTGCGTGATCTTGCCCTCGGCCGAGAGGCTCTCCTCGTGCGACAGCCGCTTGATCTCCGACGTCGCCGAGGCGCCGCGGGTGGCCGGGTCTGAAGGCAGCGGAGGCACGCCGTCGAGCGCGGGCGGGGCGATCTGCGCCGGGGGGGCGGCGCCTCCCGACGGCGGCCCGAACCGGGGGCCATCGGCGGGCTCGGCGCTCACGGGCGGCACGCCGGCCGGCTCCGGGAGCGTGAGCGGCGGCGCCACGACCGCGGGGGCGGAGACCGCCGGGGGCACGAGGGCCGGCGGGGTGGCGGGCGTCGGGCCGCGGGCCGGCGCCGCGACGGCGGGGGGCACGTCGATGCGGCTCGGCAGGGAGGCGTCGGCATCGACGATGCCGAGCTGTTTCTTGAGGCTGCGGTTTTCAGCGGCCACGTGCTCGAGGCGGGCACGATTCTCCTGGACTTCGTCCTGGAGGAGGTAGATCTGGTCTTCCTGCATGCGCAGCTCGCGCTCGAGGAGTTGCTGGCTGATGTCCGACTTGCAGCCGAAGGCGACGAGGCCGCCCAGGATCGCGATCCATGCGAATCTGTTCATGAGGCGCCTCCTGCGCGTCAGACAGTCGGGTTGTGGTGCCGCGGTCAGCCGGCCGCCGCCGCGGTGCGGGCGGATGTCGGCATGTGTTCGATCACTTCGTCGATCAGCCGGTATTCCAGCGCCTCCTGCGCCGACATGAACCGGTCACGGTCGGTGTCCTGCTCGATCTTCTCCAGCGGATGGCCCGTGTGCCGGAGGAGGATCGTGTTGAGCTTGTGCTTGATGTTCTTGAATTCCTTGGCGTGGATCATGATCTCCTCGGCCGTGCCCTCCATGCCGGCGAGCGGCTGGTGGATCATGATCCGGGCGTTCGGCAGGGCCCGCCGCTTCCCCTTGGCGCCGGCCGTGAGGAGCACGGCCCCCATCGAGGCGGCCTGGCCGATGCAGTAGGTGGCCACGTCGCAGGTCACGAACTGCATCGTGTCGTAGATGGCGAGGCCGGCGGTCACGCTGCCGCCCGGCGAGTTGATGTAGAGGTGGATGTCGGCCTTCGGGTCGTCGGACTGGAGGAACAGCATCTGGGCGACGATGGCGTTGGCCACCTCGTCGTTCACCTGCGAGCCCAGGAACACGATCCGGTCCTTGAGCAGGCGGCTGTAGATGTCCATCGCCCGCTCTTCGCGGCCGCTCTTCTCGATGACAAACGGGATCAGCGGCATAGCTCAGTCTTTCTCCTTGTCATCCTCGACGACCGGCGGCTTGGCGAGGATCTCGTCGACGAGCCCGTAGTCCTTGGCCTCCGTGGCCGTGAGGTAGCGGTCGCGATCGGTGTCCTTGGCGATGCGGTCGAGCGGCTGGCCCGTGTGGTGGGCGAGGATCTCGTTGAGCACGGCCCGGGTCTTGAGGATCTCGTCGGCCTGGATCTCGATGTCGCTCACCTGGCCGCCGACCTGGCCGTAGGGCTGGTGGATCATCACCTTGGCGTGAGGCAGCACGAACCGCTTCCCCTTGGCGCCGCCCGCGAGGAGCACGGCCCCGCCGCTGGCGGCGAGGCCCACGCAGTAGGTGGCCACCGGGCAGGAGAGGATCTGCATCGTGTCGTAGATCGCCATCGTGGCCGTGACGCTGCCGCCGGGGGAGTTGATGTAGAAGTGGATGTCCTTGCGGCGGTTCTCACTCTGCAGGTAGAGGAGCTTCATCACGAGCTCGTTGGCGTTGCCGTCGTAGATCTCGCCCTGCAGGAGGATGATGCGGTTTTCCAGGAGCAGGTCGCCGAGGGTCATCTGGCGCTGCCGCTGGTAGTCGCGGTGGGCACTCGAGGCGGACGGTGTGAAGCGGGGCTCGTGCATGGTGTGGCTCGTGGGGGATGGCGTGCCGGCCTAGCGGCGGGCGCCCGGGCGGACCTCGGCCGACTCGGCGTGCTTCGCCGTCGGGATCTCCTCCTCGCCCACCACGACGCCGCACACGGCGTGGTCGACGGCGTCGGTGTCGGGACGCGGAAACTCGAACGGGGTGTCGGAGAACTTCGCGTTCTTCTCGATGAGCTCGAGCGTCTTGCGCTAGATGATCTGGTTGCGGAGCACGTCCATCAGTCCGCGCTTCTCGAGGCTCGCCCGCACCCGCCGCGGCGACTCGCCCGACTGGGCCGCGATCGCCCGGATCTCCTCGTCGTAGTCGGCCGCGGTGTCGGCCACCCCTTCCGCCTCGGCGATCTTCTCGAGGATGAAGTGCTCCTTGAGGGCCCGGGCGGTGCTCGCGAGGGCCGACTGGCGGAGCTCGTTGACGTGCCGGCGGATCGAGTCGTCGTCGAAGCCGCTGCGGCGCAGCTCGAGGATCGAACGCTCGAGTTCGCGAAGGCTCTGCCGCTTGAGCAGGTCGGGCGGGAGGTCCCACGTGGCCGATGCGGTGAGGGCATTCGCCACCTGCTGCCGCACCTGGCGACGCCGGTGCCATTCGAGCTGGCCTTCGAGCTGCTTCTGCACCGCCTCGCGGAGCGCCTCGGCCGACTCGAATCCGCCGAGCTCCTCGAGGATCGCCGGGGTGAGCTCGGGAAGCTCGAGCTTCTTCACCTCCACGACGGTGAGCTCGAGCGTGACGGTCTTGCCACGCAGGGCCTCGACAGCCGCCTCGTCGGAGATCTTCACGTCGGCCGTGACCGTGGTGCCCGGCTTGGCCTTCTTCACGAGGGCGTCGAATCCGGTGAGCGAGGCGTCGGCGAACGAGAGCTTGGGCCGGACAACGATCTCGAGCTCCCGGGCCTCCGAGAGCACCGTGTCGCCGTCGAGGAACCGCAGGTTGGCCACGATCATGTCGCCCGCGGCGGGGGCGCCGTCGTGAGGCACGAGGCGGCTGCGTTCGCGGAGGATGTTGCCGAGCGCCTCGTCGACTTCGGTCGCGCCGATCGCCCGCGTCGGGCGGTTGATCGACAGGCCCTTCCACTTGGGCATCTCGAACTCGGGCCGCACCTCGATCCCAAACTCGAACGTCATCGGCCCCTCGTCGGGCAGCACGACGGCCGCCATGTCGAGCTCCGGCTCGCTGATCGGCGCGAGCTTTTCCTGCTCCGTCACCTGCGTCATCGCGGCGGCGAGGAGGCGGGAGCGGATCTGGTCGGCGAGCTCCGCCTTGAAGCGGCTGCTCACGAGCCGCCGCGGGGCGCGGCCCGGACGGAAGCCCGGCAGGAGCGCCGTCGGCATCAGCTCGGCGACGGCCGCCTCGAAGTGGCGGTCGATGTCCTCGCGGGGGATCGACACCTTCACGCGGCGCTGGCAGGTCGACACGCTCTCCACGGAAACGTCGAGCTTGAGCGGCTGGGCGGCGGCTTCGTCGGCGGAGGGGGCGAGCGCGGTGGCGGAGTCAGACATGGTTCACTTTCGACGGCGATGACGGGGCTCAGGGGACACGTCCGGCGCGGGTGCGGACGCGGATGCCCAGGGCAGGGAAGTGGGTGACAAGACAGGGAAGCGGGTGATGGGATTCGAACCCACGACAACCACGTTGGCAACGTGGTGCTCTACCAACTGAGCTACACCCGCAGTGGGCCGTGCGCGGCGTCGCCACCTGCACGGAACTCGGCGATTATAGGGGCGCGAGGGGTGGCCGCAAGATCACCCTTTGGGCAAGCCGGGTTTTTTGAGCAATCTGGGCCGGCACGTTGGCACGCCGCGCGGGCTGGTTAGACTCGACAGTCTGGATCGCTTTTCCGCCGGAGGAGAGACCCCGGTGAACGTTCGGTTCGTCGTCACCAAGCCCGCGTCGAAGGCCACGACGTTTCCCGTGCGGCTGCCGCTCCTCGTGGGCCGCAGCGAAGAGGCGAAATTTCGCATCCAGCAGGACCGCGTCAGCCGGAAGCACTGCGAGTTTTTCGAGCAGGATGGCGGCGTGTATCTCCGCGACCTGGGGTCGACCAACGGGACGTTTCTCAACGGCGAATTGCTCGAGACGAGCGCCAAGGTGCCGCTCGAGCCGGGCGCGGTCGTGAAGGTCGGCAGCCTCGAGTTTCGCGTCGAGTTCGACGCCGCCGAGCCGGCTACGCCGGTCCAGGCCGTCGAAGAGGCTGAAGGCGACAAGACCGTGGGCGTCGCGGAGGCCGCCGACTCCGAGCACCTCCAGATCGAGCACGCTCCCGAACCGCTTCAGGAGCCGGCCGAAGAACTGCCGCCGATCCTCACCGCGGAGAGGCCGGCGACGGCCGACGAAGCGCCTGGCATCGAGGTCGCGGCCGAACCCGCCGCCGCGGAGGAGGTGTTTGTGCCCGCTGGCACAGAGCCGGCCGCGGGTGAGCCCGCCCCGCTCGCCGACGACGCCTTCGGGTTCCTCGCCGGCGACGACGAAGCCAAGGCCGCTCCCGACGACGACCAACTCGGCGACTTCCTCAAGGGGCTCAACTAGCGGGCCGTGGGCGCTACTGCGGCCGGCGGGCCTTGTTTTTCGGCGGCGGCGGCTCGACCGGCTTCGTGAGCGTGATCTTCAGCGCCGACAGGAGCACCTTCCCGCGCTGGTAATACTGCCCCTCCACCTCGACGTGGTCGCCCGGAGCTGCGAGGCCGACGTTCGTCGACCGCACGAGCAGCTCGGCCTCCGCGGGCACCGTCACGTCGAACTTCTCGCGGCCCGCGATGATCGTGACCACGTCGCCCTCCACCTGCTTGATCGTCCCCGCCAGCATGTAGGAGCCGGCCGGCCGCTTGCCGGAAAACCGCTTGGCGCCCTGCTCCGCGATCCCGAGCCCTCCGGCCATCACGCCGGGCGTGCCGCCGTCAGTAAACGCCACCTGCAGCGCGGGCCCGGTCAACTTGCCGAACTCGTCGAGCGAGATGGCGCAGTTGACGAACTGCTTCGCCTGGAGCATCTCCCGCGTCGCCTTGCCGGTGACCTCGATCTTTGCGTTCGGGCCCGGCATCGCCTGCCAGAGTTCGCCGCCCGTCGGCAGCCGCAGTTCGAGGATTCCGGGCCCCACCTTCACCACCTGCCCCCGCTTTTCCTCCTCGTCGAGGGCCGTGAGCTTGCCGGGGGGCTGGCACAGGGCTGGGCGGCCTGCGGCAAAGCCGAGGGCGAGAACCATCGCGATCACGACCACGCGGCGGGCGCCGCGCGTGCATCCTGGCAGCGAGAGCGAGTGCATCTGGCGTTTCCCGGGAATCCGAAGCAGACTCAAAGCTTCGAGTATCACACTATACCACCGTCCGCCCCGGGGCCCGGTCCCGCCGGCTTTGCCAGTCCCAGGAACCCGATGGCCGCCGCACCCCGCCGCGTCACGATCCGCGACCTCGCCGCCGCCAAGCGCGACCGGCGGCCGATCTCGATGGTCACGGCCTACGACTGGTCGAGCGGCCGGCTCGTCGATGCCGCCGGCGTCGACTGCGTGCTCGTGGGCGACAGCGTGGCGATGGTCGTGGCCGGCCGCGACTCGACGCTCCCCGCCACGCTCGAGCAGATGATCTACCACGGCGAGATCGTGGCCCGTGCCGTGACAAAGGCGCTCGTCGTGGTCGACCTGCCGTTTCCGCTCCAGCACCTCGGGCCCCGCACGGCCGTCGAGGCCTGTGCGCGGATCCTGAAAGAGACCGGCTGCCAGGCTGTGAAGCTCGAAGGCACGGCCGGGCAGGCCGACGTGATCGCGGCGATCGTGGCGGCGGGCATCCCCGTGATGGGCCACGTGGGCCTCCGCCCGCAGGCGGTGCACCAGCTCGGCGGGTATCGCGTGCAGCGCAACGTGGACCACCTGCTCGAAGACGCCCGGGCCGCCGCCGAGGCCGGCGCGTGCGCCGTGGTGCTCGAATGCATCCCGGCCGAGGCGGCCCGCGCGATCACCGAGGCGCTCGCCGTGCCCACGATTGGCATCGGTGCGGGGCCGCACTGCGACGGACAGGTGCTCGTGTATCACGACCTCGTCGGGCTGTCGCTCGACCGCGTGCCGAAGTTCGTCCGCGGCTACGCCGACGTGAAGACGTCGATCGCCGACGCCGTGGCCCGCTGGAAGGGCGACGTCGAGGCTCGCCGCTTCCCCGGCCCCAACGAAACGCTCGCCTGAAGCGTCGGACGCCTCTGCCCGCCGCGAAGCCCGGAGCGGAAGCGACGGGGTGCTATGCTCGCCCAAGCCGTCGCCGCCGCCACATCGAAAACCCACCGCAGGCCAGGCCCGCGAGGGCCACGGCGTAGGTGGAGGGTTCGGGGACGACAGCGAGCGTGCCGGTGCCCTCGCTGAACGTGAGGTAGTTGCCGCCGCTGCCGTTGGTCGAGGTCCACACGCCGCCCACCGGGCCGTTCCATGTGATCCCGGAGAACTCGCCGCCGAGCGCCGTGAGCGACGAGAAGTTGCCCGTCGGCGAGCCGGTGAAGTCGAAGAGCTTGTAGCTCGTGCCGGTCGGGGCCCCGTCGATGAGGCTCGTGGAGAGATCGAGGACGCCGTCATAGACGAGCGATCCGCCGCCCAGGATGCTCACCTGGTCGAAGTCCGTGCCGGCCGTCGTGCCCGTGACGGAGAGGATCGTCGTGGCCGTCGCGCCGAGCGACAGGCTGCCGAGCTCGAGGATGCCGATGCCGGTCGGGGCCGCTCCAGGAGCGAGGATGCCGCCGTTCGAGATCGTCGCCGTCTGGCCGATCCGGCCGTCGCCGCCGAGGGTGGCCCCGGAAGCCACGGTCACCGCCGAGTTGGCGAGCGTGCCGGTCACGATCAGGCTGCCCGCGTCCACGGCCGTGACCGCCGAGTAGGTGTTGTTACCGTCCAGCACCACGGCCCCGGCGCCGGTCTTCGTCACCGAGATGGCCGAGCCGATGTTGGCCGACGCCCCGAGTTGGGTCTGGGTCTGCGTGCCGCTCGTCACGTTGAACTCGATCGCGGGGGTGAACACCACGTTCACGTCGTTGCCGGTGTTGGCAACGGAGAACTGGCCCGAGCCGAACGAGTTGGCGAAGCCGGTCGCGCCGTTGGTGGCCCCGGTGTTGATCGCAAACTTGTTGGCCGCAAACCCAGTCACGCCGCCGGCCGCCGTGGCGATCCGCCAGGAGTAGTTGCCGTTGGCGTTGAAGTTCGAGGCGTTGCCGTTGACGTCGGGCCCGGTGCCCGAGAGCGTCCAGAGGTTGATGTTGAACGGGCTGCCGGTCGTGGCCGTGATGTCGAGGCCGCCGGTGAGATTGAGCAGATCCCAGCCGGTGCCGGCGACACCCGTCGCGTCGACGAGCTGCCAGTTGTAGTTGCCGCCGCCCGCCCAGGTGCCGGAGGCCGCCGTGATGGTGCCGGGGCTGTTGCCGGGGGAGAGCGTCGAGCCGGCGTTCACGGCGATCGCACCGCCGTGCGTGCCGTTGCCGGCAAGCGTGGCACCCGAGGCGAGCACGATCGGGCCGGTCACGCCGATGTTGTTGGCATTCACCACGAGCGTGCCGGCCTGCACGTCGGTCGTGCCGGCGTAGCTGCTCGCGGCGGTGAGCGTGAGGGCGCCCGCGCCGCTCTTGGTCACCGAGCCCGAGCCCGTCATGGCCCCGGCGTAGGTGCCGGCCGTCGCTTGGGCGAACTCGACGACGGCGTTGTTCGTGATCGCGCCCTGCAGGTTCGAGGTCGTGCCGATCAGGCTTCCGGCGGAGACGAGCGTGCCGCCCGAGTGGCTCAGCGTGCCCGAGAGCGTGACAGCCCCCGCGCCTGTCTTCGTCACCGAGCCCGAGCCCGACAGGTTGCCTGCATAGGTGCCGGCCGTGCCTTGGGCGAACTCGACCGCCGCGTTGTTCGTGATCGTGCCCTGGAGGCCGTCGGTCGTGCCCACGAGCCGACCAGCCGACACGACCGTGCCGCCCGCGTAGGTATTCGAACCCGTCAGCGTGAGGTCGCCGCTGCCCACCTTCACGAGCCGGCCGGTGCCGCCGAGCGGGCCGCTGTAGGTCGTGGAGGCATTGCTCGAGCCGACCGACAGCGTGCCCGAGCTGAACGTGATCCCGCGGCTGCCCTGGAGGCCGGCCACGTTGTAGGTCGTGGTGCCGGCCGTGAAGCCGACCGTGCCGGCATCGGCGCCGTTCATGTCGAGCAGGCTGTTCTGCAGGGCGTTGGCGTGGGCCAGGTTCATCGTGCCGGAGAGCGTCCGCGTGTCGCCCGAGAAGGTGTTGGCCGCCTGCAGGTTCACCGTGCCGTTGCCGCTGGTACGCAGCCCGCCCGAGCCGCTCATCACGGCCGCCTGGTTGAGCACGTCGCTCGCGGCCGAGGCCTTGAGCGTGCCCTGGTCGAGACCGATCACGGTGGTGTAGGAGTTGGTCCGCGTTCCGGCCAAAGCAATCAGACCGCCGCCGTTGAGCACGAGCGCATTGGCCGCGTTGCCGAGGCCGCTGGCGGCGCTCACCATGCCGCTGGTGATCGTGGTGGTGCCGGTGTAGGTGTTGACGCCAGTGAGCGCGAGGTTGCCCGTGCCGCTGCCCGTGAGGTCGCCGTTGGCCGCGAGCGTGAGGTTGCCCGAGCCCGTGAATGAGCCCGACAGGTTCACCACGGCCGAGGAGCCGACGACGGACGTGTCGACCCCGCCGCCGCCCGACTGGATCGTGAACGCCCGGGCCGAGTTGAAGGCGACCGTCTGCTTGAGCGTGCCGCCATTGAGCGTGACCGGGGCCGACGACGGGGTGCTCTGGCCGAGGGTCGCGGCACCGAGGGCGAGGTTGCCGTTCACGGCCAGCACGCCGCCCTTGATCGTCGTGCCCTGGCTGAGGGTGCTCGTGCCGGTGAAGGTGAGCGTGCCCGTGCCGGACTTGGTCAGGGTTTGAAAGTCGATAATATTGCCCGAGTAGTTCGTGCTACGGCCGTTGCCGCCGACGTCGAGACCGGTGACGAAGCTGAAGCCGTCGATCGACTTCGTGCCGCTCAGGCCGCCAAAGTAGTAGGGGCCACTGCCGCCCCCCCACGCCAACACGCCGCTTCCCACCAGGTTCAACTCCGCGTTGCGGAGAGCATTGACGTTGTTGACCTGGAGACCTGCATTCGGGCCAGAGGTCGATGTCACGAGCGTGCCGGAGAAGGAATTCGACGCGGTAAGAAACACCGAACCCTGGCCGAGCAGGGTCAGTTGGCCGGTGCCGCTGATCGGCGCGTTGAATCTCATTCGCCCCTGTTGGCCTGTCAGGTTGTTGTACACGTCGACATAGCCGCCGTTTGCCCCAACCTCGACCGCGGTCACGAAGTTCCGGTTGTCGAACTGCCGGACGAAGAGCGATCCGCCATCGAGGATCACCTTGTTGTTGGCCTGCGAGCCGCCCACCTGCGTCGAATCGCCGAAGGCATTGTCAACGGAGGGATAGACCTTGCCGCCGGTGATGGTGGTCGTGCCGGTGAAGTTGCAGGTCGGGTTCATGTAGAAGATCCCCGTTCCGTCCGTGCTTGCCACCGAGGCCGTACCGCACCCGATGAGGGTCCACACGCCCGTGCCGGAAACCGTACTATTTTGCGACGCGTTCCCAGACGAAAGGCTCGCGTCGTAGACTCCGCCTTGAGACGTCAGCAAGAGTTCCCTCTGCCAGCCGGTACCTTGCGAGAACTGGAGAGCGCCGCCTTGAAGCACGGTCGTGCCCGAAGGGGCTTGATTGGTCGATGCATAGACGGCCGTACCCGACCGTAGATACAGGTTTCCGTTGGGTGTGCTTTGTGGGCTGGAGTTGTTGGTGAACACGACGCGCCCAGGTCCGTCCACGACGACGCTACCGAATCCGGCAAGGACGGCGGCACTCGTGCCCGAGCCGGTGTAGGAGAACTGCAGCACCGACGAGGTGCCCGACGGCAACGAAGGACCGATCGACAGCGTGCCGGTCGGGTTGCCGCTCGGGGTGATGCTGCCGCCGTCGACGAACACATACGTTTCGCCGTTGGGGACGGCCGTGCCGGTGAACGCGGTGTTCCAGGTCGTGGTCTGGGCGGGGGCCGGGAGACCCGAGCCGGCGGCGAGGGCGAGCGAGAGGAAGGCGGCGAGCAAGCTGCGGGACATGTGCATCTCCGAAACGCGAAGGAACGTACGAAGGCGGTTTTGCCCGAAAAAACAGGCTCTGCAATACGCAGAACGCGCAATGTGACGGATCGGGCGCGCCGGGGGACGAATCGGGCGCCGCATTGCGCGAAGTGCGCATTGCTCAGAGGAATCGAGCCGCCCGGAGAGCCGGGGCGGCGTCTACCGGCGCCGGCGGGCGAGCGTTTCGGACGGGCGCTCGCCGAAGCGCTGCGCGTATTCACGCGTGAGCGTGCTCAGCCGCGGGATGCCACATGCCTTCGCGACCGCGGCCACCGTCGTTCCCTCGGAGGCCTGGAGCAGCCGGTCGCGGACGAGATCCAGCCGCTGGTCGCGCAGCCACTGCATCGGCCCGACGCCGAACCGCGTCTGGAACGCGAGTTGGATCGTGCGGGCCGAACGGTCGCTCCAGCGCTCCATGTCGGCGAGCGTCACGCGGCCGCCGATGTTGGCCCGGATTTGCTCGAGCAGCGGCTCGAGATCGAGGGTGCGTGACGGAGGGCCTGCGAGCCGGTCGTCGACCGCGAGTTCGGGAGCGAGCATCATCGCGACCATCCGGAGGATTGCGTCGTCCACGCCGGCGGCCTCGAGCCGGGCGGCATCGCAGTCGAATTCGTCGACCGTGTCACACAGGCCGCGGATCACGGTCAGCCAGTTCGTGCGCGGGGCGTGCATGTCGATGATGCGTGTCGTGCTCGTGTCGAGCCCGGGCTTTCCGACGGGTCGATCGAGCATCCCCGCGGCTATCCTGCGGAGCGCCGATTCACGGATGTCGAGCCGCACGAACGAGCCCGTCGTCGACTCGGCCCCGATGCGTTCGCCCGCGGGAATGAAGAAGGCATGGTGCGGACTCGCCCAGCGATATGTCTTTCCCCCGGCCCGCAGGATCGTGGCACAGGTGCCGAACGGGATCACAAGGGCGAGCCTGTCGCTGACGTGGCTCGTGGCCTTCGGCGTGCATGCGCCGGCCAGGAGCGTCACGTCGGGAATCGGCACCGGGCGGAGCGTGATGCGGAAGTCGCGGCCCGGGCCGATCGCGTCGAACTGCGAGGGCGCATCGGGCAGCCGCGCGAGGAAGTCGCCGCACGGCCGAACGTCTTCGAACGTCTTGGCTGATGCCCGGCCAAATGGAATGGGCGGAAGCGTGGGCGAGACCATGAGTCCGGTTATACCGTCCCGCCACCCCGCCCGCTCACTATGGCAGGACCACTTCGTCGGAGATCACGACCGGCTTGCTCGCCGACACGGCACCCGCCGGGAGCGGGCCGGGCGATCCGCCGGGGCCCGCAGGCAGGGCCGGAGCACTGATGCCGCCGACGGGCGCGCCGCCCACCGGCACGCCTCCTTCGACGATCGCCCCCTGGCAGTCGTTGCATCCGCCGGCCATCGGGGCTCCTTGCTGACAGCAATCGGTCGGCTGGCCGCAGGGTCGCATCGCGGGGGCGCCGGCAGGGGCCATGGCGGCCCCGGGGGGCGTAAAGCCCGGCGGATAGTGGCCGAAGCACTTTTCGTACTTCCACACTTCGAGCGCGATGTATCGCTCGGTGAAGGTCTTGCAGCCGCCGGCGCTCATGGCTCCGAGCAGCGCCCCACCGACGAGCATCATCCGGCCGAAATTCCCAATCCGCATCGCACAGCCTCCGTCGTCGCGCCGCATCTCGAGCGGCTGGTCTGGAAGGCATCGGGGTGAACGCCGCGACGCCTGGCAACCCTACCCCACGACGGAGGCGCGGCAAGAAAAAAACGGGGCGTCCGACGGCGCCCGTCGCCGGGCCGTGGAAAACTGTGCGGGTCGTGCGGAGGACGACCTGCGGCCGGGCATCGGGCCGGCCACTCAGCCCTTCCGGTGACGAATCCGGGCCCGCATGCGGCGCTTCTTCTGCCCCAGTTTGCGCCTGCCTTTGCCGGTCTTCTTGACTCCCATGCTCGACTCCACAGCGTGAACGGCCCGGAGAAATTCCGGATGCCCGGGCCGCAGTTGTAGAATGATCCCGCCGCGGCTGGCAAGGACTCGAGGCGGCCCGGGCCTGCCATCGGATTCCGAACAGCCTCGCACCTTCCGCCCATGATCGTCTTCTTCCCGACCTACGCGACGCGGCCCGCCGCCGGCGGCCCGTGGCGGGCCGTGGTCGCGGGGATGGTCACGCGGCCGCTGCCGACGCCGAGCCGGCGGCGCACGATGGCCCTCGCGGTGCTCAAGCGGCTCCTCGATCTCGACGACGCGCAGCTCGAGTCGCCCGTGTTTCAGCGGCGGGCCGAGGCGTTTTTGTTTCAGCGTGTGGCGGGCCAACCGGTGCACGTGTCCGTGGGCGGGCGGACGTACGATGCGGGGCAGACCGATCGCACCGGGCACTTCCAGGCGGTGCTCGACCTCGACGACGCCCAGGTGCACGAGGCCACGCACCGGGCCGGCTCCGACGGCCGCTGGATCGCCTACGAGGGGCTCGCCCCCGACGGCGACGAGCCCGACGCCCGTCCGACGCCCGGCGGCCGGATCCACCTCGTGGATTCCGTGGGGCTGTCGGTGATCTCCGACATCGACGACACCGTGAAGGAGACGAACGTGGCCAACCGCCGCGAACTGCTCGCCAACACGTTCGTGCGAGACTTCCGCGCCGTGCCGGGAATCGTCGACGTGTATCGCGACTGGCAGGATCGCGGGACCGCCTTTCACTACGTGTCGGCGAGCCCCTGGCAGCTCGCGGAGTGCCTCGACCGCTTCCTCGCCGACGTCGGGCTCCCCTCCGGTTCGCTGCACCTCAAGCTGTTTCGCCTCAAAGACTCGACGCCGCTGGGCCGGCTCCCGTCACGGAAGCGGTCGAAGCGGCGCACCATCGAGCGGATCATGGACGAGTTTCCCGGCCGCCGCTTCCTCCTCGTGGGCGACTCGGGCGAGCGGGACCCGGAGGTTTATGCCGCGGTGGCGAAGCGGCGCGGCGACCAGTTGGCCGGCATCGCGATCCGGCAGGTCGAGGGCAAGGCGTCGCGCGACAAGGTGCGATCGCGGCTCGACCGCCTCGCCCGCCGGCTGCCGCCGGGGATGCTCCACGTGTTCGACTCGGCCGAGCAGCTGCGGACGTTCCGCGTTCAGGGGCTCTCGAAGGCGTTTTGAAAGTGCTCCACCTGGGGCCGGCCGTCGGGGCCGTCGAACGTGACGGTGACCACGTCGATCCGCGCGGCACAGTCCTCGAGCCGATGCCGGTGGATGTAGGCCGTGGCGAGTTGGGCGATGCGGCGCTGCTTGTGGAAGCCCACGGTCTCGGCCGGGTGGCCGTGGGCCGTGTCGGATCTCGACCTCACCTCGACGAACACCACCGTGCGGCCGTCGAGGGCCACGATGTCGATGTCACCCCGCAGCACGCGCTCGCGCGTGGAGATGATCCGGTAGCCGATGCCGCGGAGATACTTCGCCGCCTCCGCCTCGCCCCGCCGCCCCAGCGTGTCGCGTGACGGACGCATGGCGAGGAGGGGATGGTTCAGGCCTTGGCGACGGCGGGCTTCTTCGCCGACTTCTTCCCGCCAGCCGCGGCCTCGGCCTGCTCCTCACGCTTCTCGCGGAGCCGCACCGACTTGCCCACGCGATCACGGAGGTAGTAGAGCTTCGCCCGGCGCGACACGCCCGACCGCTTCACCTCGATCTTGGCGATCTTGGGCGAATGGAGCGGAAACTTCCGTTCCACGCCCTCGCCGGCGACGATCCGGCGCACCGTGAACATCTCGCGGCTTCCCGACCCGCTGCGGGCGATCACCACGCCGTTGAAGATCTGCACGCGCTCCTTCTCGCCTTCGAGGATCCGGGTGTGGACGTCGACGGTGTCGCCGATGGCGAACGGAGCCACGCCCGACTTCAGGCTCGAGGCTTCGACATGGGAAAGGATCTTGTGGCTCACGGCAGGCTCCTTGGGGAAGGGTGGTTCGAGGGGGTGCGACGCCTCGTCGCCGCGACGGCCTGTTCATGCCGCCACGCCGCGATCCGGCGGTGGTCGCCCGAGAGCAGCACCTCGGGCACCGACAGGCCGCGGAACTCCCGCGGCCTCGTGTATTGGGGGCCTTCCACGAGCCGTTCGGCTCCGGAAAACGAATCCTGGCGGGCGCTCTCCTCGTCGCCGAGCACGCCGGGCACGAGCCGGGCGACCGCGTCGACGATCACCATCGCCGCCACCTCGCCACCGGAGAGCACGAAATCGCCGATCGAGATCTCGTCGGGCTGAAGCGTCTGCCGCACGCGGTCGTCGAAGCCCTCATAGCGGCCGCACATCAGCACGATCCGTTCGTGGCGGGCCAGTTCCTCGACGATCGTCTGGTCGAGCCGGCGGCCACCCGGCGTGAGCATCACGAGATGCCCGGGCGTGCCCCCCTGGCGTTGCACGCTCTCGACGCACTCCACCACGGGGCCGGGCATGAGCAGCATCCCGGGCCCGCCGCCAAACGGCCGATCATCGACCTGCCGGTGCACGCCCTCGGCGAAGTCGCGAATATTCGTCACCCGCACGTCGAGCAGGCCGCCCGCGCGTGCCGCCCCGAGCAGGCTCCCCTCGAGGAAGCTCGCGAACATCTCGGGAAACAGCGTGAGGATATCGATCCGCATCGGAGAAACTCTCGGGCCGCCCACTCAAACGATTGCAAGGCGGGCTCTACCCGGCGGCAGGCTCCGTGCCCGCGGCGGGCTCGACGCTCGCTTCGGCAGCGGGCGCCGCGGCTTCAACGGCCTCCGCAGCCGGTGCGGCCTCGGCAGCAGCCGCCTCGGCCGTCGGCTCCGCCTTCGCCTCGGGAACGAATGCGGGCGGGCCCGGATCGGGGATCACGCGGGGCAGCGCCAGCTTCGCGCGGGCCGTCTCCATCTCCTTCACGCGGGTGCCGGCGGGGCCATACTTCTTGATCAGCACGCGCACCGTCGGGCTCGGCTGGGCGCCGACCGACAGCCAGTATTGCAGCCGCGCGCCGTCGATCGCGCACCGGGCGTCGGTGTCGGGCACGTGCGGGTCGTAGGTGCCGAGCACCTCGATCTCGCGGCCGTCGCGCGGGCTCCGCTTGTCGGTCGCACAGATCCTGTAATAGGCCAGGTTCTTCCGGCCCATCCGCTTCATCCGAATCGCCACTGCCACGGTCTGGAACTCCTCTCGGGGGGAAACTATCGAGCCCCCTAAGGTACCGCGCCGCCGCCCAAACCCAAGCCCACCCCCGGGACCGCGATTTTTCCGCAAAAACGCCTGCAAGTGGGACAGGCTTCAGCGTGGCTCCGCCTTGTGTCATGCGCGCCGGCTCGTGACTGCCCAGACCCCCTCGCTTGACGTTCGCCTCGGCCCTCCCGGCCTCGGCTCTCTGCGTGTCCGCTTCGCTTTCGCCATCCATGGCTGCGCTCGCTCCCACAGCCCGCTCGAGGGCATGGGCAGCCCCGAGCCTCCCCGTTTCCAGTTGAGGAGGCTTCGGGCTCCCCGTGTCCTGGAGCAGGCGTATGCAGGCAAGCGCAGCCATCTTCACGCGAACACCCGGCATCGTGCCGTTGTTCGCTTGGCCGACCTCCGTCGGCTGGTATTCACCCGGGCCTCCGGCCCTGACGTTCGCGTCTGGGAGCCGGGCTTTGCCCGGCGACCGTAAGCCGGAGCCGACGCCGGGACGGCGGCGACGGCGCGACAGCCGCCAGGCGCAGCGCAGCCGGAGTCGAGTGAACGGAGGCCTGGAGGGCCGCAGTGAACGTCCGGCGACGGGATACGGGGAGCCCGAAGCCGGCGCGCG
>JBJSZP010000094.1:0-4985 GCA_046090365.1 Planctomycetia bacterium | reverse complement strand
TCGTGGCCTTCGATCCGGCATTCGCGGCCGCGGCCGGCTGGCCGGTGGCGCTCGTCGACTATGCGCTCGTGGCGCTCGTGGCGGGCATGGTGGTCGTGGGGCTGCCGGCGGCCGGGGCCGTGCTCGTGACGGCGCTCGTCGTGATCCCTCCTGTCGCGGCCCGGCAGTGGACCGACCGCGTGCCCGCGATGCTCGTGCTCTCCGGAGTGATCGGGCTCGTGGCGGCCCTTGGCGGCGTGGCGGCAAGCGCGGTCGTGCCGCGGCTGGCCACCGGGCCGACGATCGTGCTCGTGGCCGCGGCGATCTTTGCCGTGTCGTTTTTCTTCGCGCCCGACCGCGGCTGGCTCGCGCGGCGCCGGGCGGCTGCCACGCTCGAGGCGAGGTGAGGCGCGCCGATGGATGCCGATCCTTCTTTCTCGGGCCCGCTTGCCGCCTGGCTCCCGGTCGGCTCGATGCACGCCTGGGCGATCGCCACGGCAGCCGTCGTCGCGGCGGGCTGCGCGCTCGCGGGCACGCTGCTCGTGGTGCGCCGGATGAGCCTCCTCGGCGATGCGATCAGCCATGCCGTGCTGCCCGGGATCGTGGTCGCCGTGCTCGCCGGGGGCCGGCCCGGGGGGCTGCTCGTGCTCGTCGGCGCCGTCGCCGCGGCGGTGGTCACGGTGCTCCTCGTGCAGGCGCTCCGCCGCGAAGGCGGGCTCGCCGAGGATGCCGGCACGGGTGTGGTGTTCACGACGCTGTTCGCGCTCGGCGTGGTGCTCGTCACGGCCGCGGCCTCGCGGATCGACCTCGATCCGGCCTGCATCCTCTCCGGCATCCTCGAGCTCGTGCCGTTCGACACCGTGTCGCTCGGCGGCCTGGAGATTCCGCGGGCGTTTCTCACCGGGATGATCGTGCTCCTGCTCGTGGCGGCGGGGCTCGCAGCCACGTGGAAGGAGCAGCTCTTCACGGCGTTCGACGCCGACGCCGCCCGGGCGGCGGGCCTGCCCGTCGGCGCGGCGACGATCGGGCTGTTGGCGGCGACCGCGCTTGTGACGGTGGCGAGCTTCGAGGCGGTGGGGGCGATCCTCGTGGTGGCGCTGCTCGTGGTGCCGGCGGCGACGGCGGAGCTGCTCGTGCACCGCCTCCACTGGATGGCGCTCGTGGCGGTGTTCTGCGGCATCTCGGCGGCGGGCCTCGGCTATCTCGCCGCGTGGCGGCTCAATACGAGCGCCGCGGGCATGATCGCCGTCGTGCTCGGGCTGCAATACGCCGTGGCGGCGGTTCTCGCGCCCGACGACGGCGTGGTCGCGCGGCTCGTGTCGCGCGTCGCGCTCGCCTGGCGGGTGACCTGTGAAGACGTGCTCGCCCGGCTGTGGCGGGCCGACGAGGCCGATGCTGCCGCGGCCCGGCCTGCCGAGACGCTCGCCGAGCGGGCCGCGGCTCTGTGGCTTGCGGCTCGCGGCAAGATCGTGCGCGATGGCGGCCGCTGGGGCCTCACGGCGGTGGGCCGCGCGGAGGCCGAGACGGTGGTGCGGTCGCATCGCCTCTGGGAGGCGTGGCTGGGCCGGCACGCCGATCTGCCGCTCGACCACCTCCATCCACCGGCCGAGTGGATCGAGCATCACCTCGGCGCCGACGTGCGCCGGCGGATCGAGGCGGAGGTGGGCGTGGTGGAGAGCGACCCGCACGGCCGCGCGATCCCGCCCGAGCGATAACGTCGATAGCGCCCCGCCGCCAACAAGCCCGGAGCGGAAGCGACGGGGTTTCACGATCTGCACACAACAGCATTGAAAGCCCAACACATTCCGGCTAGAATGTCGTGAACATTTGTGGATCTGTGGGGCACATTCCGGGAGTTCGCCATGCAGCGCACGAGCATCAGCGACGCGAAAAACAATCTGAGTGCCTTGATCGACCGGGTCCGACGGGGCGAGACGGTGCTGATCTGCGACCGCAATCGGCCCGTCGCACGGCTGCAGCCGGTCGGGCCGGGCGACGCCTCCGGGTCCGACGCGCCCTGGCTGGCCAGCCTCGTCCGCGACGGCCTTGTGGCGCCCGCCGGAAAGCCGCTGTCGGTTCGTAGCCTGCCAAAACCGGTGAAGCCCGCGCGGCCCGTCAGCATCATCGATGCCCTGCGTGCCGACCGCGAGGAGGAGGGCTGATGCGGTATTGGGATGCGTCGGCGATCGTTCCGCTGCTCGTGCGGGAGTCGCGCACGAACGAGGCCCGCGCCGCGCTGACGGAGGACTCGGGCATCGTGACGTGGTGGGGCACGCGGATCGAATGCACGTCGGCGATCGCGAGGCTCGAGCGAGCCGCATCCCTCACGCCGCCGCAGGCGGCACAGGCGATCGAGACCCTGCGAGCCCTTGCGGTCGGGTGGAACGAGATTTTGCCGGCTGAATCCGTCCGGGAAACCGCCTGCCGGCTCCTGCGCGTGCACTCCTTGCGGGCCGCCGATGCGATGCAATTGGCAGCCGCGACCGTCATGACCGCGGGTCGGACGGCCGACGTGGGTTTTCTGGCATTCGATGACCGGCTGCGAGAGGCGGCAGGCCGGGAGGGATTTCGCGTCGGACCTTGATTCCGCAGACAGGCTGAAGCCTGTCCTACGTGGCCAGGCGGCGGAGTGTGGCGAGGTTGGCCCGATCCTGCGCCGGCGTCATCACGCCCTGGGCGTTTTCCTTCGGCGTCTCGAGGAACAGCGGGATCCCGCGCAGCCGCGGATCGTTGAGGATCAGCCGGAAGGCCTCGCGGCCGATCTTGCCCTTGCCGATCGCCTCGTGGCGATCCACCCGCGAGCCGCGGTCTTTCTTCGAGTCGTTGGCGTGGATCGCGACCAGCCGCCCGAGGCCGATATGCGCATCGAACTCGCGGAGCGTGGCGTCGAGCGCGGCCTGCGGGGCGAGCGCGTAGCCGGCTGCAAACACGTGGCACGTGTCGAGGCACACGCCCACGCGCCGGGCGAGCCCCGGCACGGCGTCGATCCGTACGAGCATCGCGCCGATCTCCGCGAACGCGGCGCCGAGGCACGAGCCTTGGCCGGCCGTGGTCTCGATGAGGATGCCCGCCGCGAGTTTCTTCGTGGCTTTCAGCGCTGCGGCGATGCCGTCGGCCGCGCGGCGCACGGCCACGTCGGCGGGCTGCTCCCCCGCGGCACCGGGATGGGCCACGACCCACGGGATGCCGAGGGCCTCGGCCCGCTCGAGTTCCGTGACGAGGCCGGCGATCGATTTTCGGCGGAGTGTCTCGTCGGCGGCGGCGGGGTTGATGAGGTAGGAGTCGTGGGCGATCACGAGCCGCAGCCCGGCCGCCGCCACGGCCTCTTGGAAGGCCGCCGCCTCGGCCGGGTCGAGCGGCGACACGTCCCAGCGATTGATGTTGCGGGTGAACACCTGCAGGCATTCGCAGCCCGTCTCCACGGCTCGCTCCACGGCCTTCGTGAAGCCCCCGGCAATCGACTGATGGGCGCCGAGCACGGGGTGGGGGGCGGCCTTTTTCACCGTCTTGCGACGCGGGGCCGCGCGTGTTCCGGCCCGTTTGGCTGCCATCGTGAAACCCGATTTTTGACGGTTGGGCGGGCGGACGTAGACTTCAGGGACTTCTCTCTCGTCCCTGGAGGCGTCTGCCGTGGGTTCCGCGTTGTACCTGATCGCCACGCTCGCCGTTGCCGCCGTGGCGGGGATGGCCACGGCCCTCGCCCTGCGGCCGATCCGCGCCGCCCGCCAGGCGGAGCGGCTCGCCCGGGCCCAGCGCGACTTCCACCGCCAGCGGGAGCAGCTCGAGGCGAAGTTCATCGAGCGGGCGAGCCAGAGCGGCAAGCCCCGCGGCCTGCGCTGGAGCGACGTGTCCTTCGACGACGACGTGATCTACGCCCGCGACCGCAAGACGGGCGGCCTCAAGGCGCTCGTGGCGATCGAGGTCAGCTTCGAGGCGGTGGAGGGGGGCGGCATGGAGCACGTCGAGGCGGTGTCGAACGTGCGGGCCGCGACCGCGGAATTCCTCTACGACGGCGGCCGCTGGCGGACCGAAGGCCGCGTGTACTTCAACCTCGCCCCGACGGCCACGGTGAAGTATCTGGCGGCCGCCCTCGAGCTCGTGGCCGAAGAGCACGCCGCGCGGGCGTAGGACAGGCTTCAGCCTGTCATGCCTCAACTCGCCCAACCGCTCGGGGGTGCCCAAACCCCCTCGCCGGACGTTCGCCTCGGCCCTCCCGGCCTCGGCTCTCTGCATGTCCGCTTCGCTTCGCCATCCATGGCTGCGCTCGCTCCCATAGCCCGCTCGAGGGCATGGGCAGCCCCTCGCTCCCCCGTTCGTTTTTCGATCAGCCCGCCATCCGCCCTCACATCTTGCCGAGCCCCCGCAGGCTCGCGGCAATCTCGGCAAGCGTGGAATTTCCTGTGCAGCGTGTGTGGTTCGCCGGGGTGCCCGGGCCCGGGGGGCCGATACGTGAGGCGGGAGAGTGCGCGTGGGAGCCGTTTCATTCTGTCGTCGTGCGGCGCTCGGGGCGGCGGTGGTTGCGTGGCTCGCGAGCGCCACGCTCGCGGCGCCGGGCGGGCTGTTTGATGCGCCGAAGCCCGCGCCCGATGTCGCCGCCCGCGGCTATCTCAAGCAGGCGCGCGACTGGGGCACGGCGGCGGCGAAGCTCGCGGAGAAATGCGATCCGCACGCGGTCGACGGCTTTTATGCGGCCACCGAGGCCGCGTGGAATGCCGTCTGGACCTGCCCCGGCTCGCCCGAGATCCTGCGCGAGGCCGCCGACCTCTATGCGGCCGCGCTCGAAGGCCTGCTCGAAACGGCCTGTCGGCACGGCCGGCTGACGGGGCAGGGGCTCGTGATCGGGCCGGCATGCAAGAGGATCGTGGTGCCGATCGAAACGCGGGCCCTGCCGATCGATGCCTCGCTCATCGAGACGATCGTCGTGCCCCCGCCGCCGGGCGACTCGCGGATCACGCGGCAGCACTGCCGCGAGGGGTTTGGCCTGCCCGTCGTGGTGCGGGCGAAGC
>JBJSZP010000093.1:0-2423 GCA_046090365.1 Planctomycetia bacterium | reverse complement strand
TCCATGATGTCTTCCATGTTGTCCTGCACGCTCTGGATGAAGCAGGCGCTGCCCTGGGGATACTCGTAGGGATTTTCCGGCATCACGACGTCGCGCTTGGCATCATCCCAGCGCCAGTTGCAGGGCGCGCCCTTCACGCCGTATTGATGGAACAGGCCGACGTTGAACCACACCGGCGAATTGAAGGCGCCGTGCTGGTGCACGCAGAGCCAGGCGAGGTCGCGGTAGAAGTTTTCGCCGTCCTGCTTGGACTTGAAGTAGCCATCCTTGATGCCCCAGTCGGCGATCGTGCGGGCCACACGATGGACGAGCTGCTTGACGGAATGCTCCCGCTCGGGAGTGTGGATCTCGCCGTAGAAATACTTGCTCACCACCACGTTCGTCGCGAGCTGGCTCCAGGCGGCCGGGATCTCGCAGGCGGGCTGCTCGAAGAGCACCTTGCCGTCCTCGCCCTTGATCGCGGCCGTGCGGAGCTCCCACTCCGTCGTGTCGAATGGGCTTTCGACCTCCACCGGGCAGAACGTCGGCTGGATCGCAAGCGGCTGCCGCGGGGCGCTCCCGCCAGGGGGCGAGCTGGCGGTGTCCGAGGATGCCGTGGTTGCGAAGCCTGCGGTGGGTTCGAACGCTGCCATGGGGCGGGAGCTCCTTGCGGGGAAAGTGTCGGTCTGAAAAAGTATACTTCCGTATAGTCGATCTACAAACCCTATCGACCGGCGGGGAGGCCGGGGTTGAGAGGGTTCAGCCGGGGGGGGCGGGCGAAAACCTGGCGATCCGTAGAAAGCAGCTCCTTCTGCATGCTATCGCAAGATGTTGTGGCGGTTTTCCCGCCGACCACTCCATATGGCCGGGGCGTGAATGTAGCGTGAGTGGATGGTGAGTCAAGGACGTTTTTGGCGCGGTGCCGAAACACCCCGGAAACTCCAGCTTTGTGCCGCCCGGGCCGGCGGCCGGGAGTGATAGCACATTCCACCCGAGGGAGGGGTTGTCGAACCGGGCCCCTCGTCTGCGTGCCTGTGGCCTGCGAAAATGATCGCCGTGGGAGCGAATTCCCACCCTCGGTTTCCGCCCCCTCCCCGCTCTTGCAACCGTTTCCTGCATCCTTGCCCCCAGGAGTTTTGCCATGCCCCACCTCCCCCCGCTACACCACCCGCTCGACGGCATCCGCATCCTCATGCTCGTCGGCGATGACTACGAGGATCTCGAGCTCTGGTATCCGAAACTCCGGCTCGAAGAGGCCGGCGCCCACGTCACGGTGGCCGGGGCGATGCAGGGCCGCACCTACTCCGGCAAGCACGGCTACCCATGCACGAGTGATGCGGCGATCGGCGACATGGAGGCGGCCGACTTCCACGGGATCGTGATTCCCGGGGGCTGGATGCCCGACAAACTCCGGCGCGACGAGAAGGTGCTCGATCTCGTGCGTGAATTCTCCGCCCACGGCAAGCTCGTCGCGGCGATCTGCCACGGGGGCTGGATCCCGATTTCCGCGGGGGTGTATCGCGGCGTGCGCGTCACCGGCAGCCCCGGCATCAAGGACGACCTCATGAACGCCGGGGCGATCTGGGAAGACACCCCTGTCGTGGTCGACCGGCACCACGTGACGAGCCGGAAACCGGCCGATCTGCCGGCTTTCATGGCGGCGATCGTCGAACTTCTCAGCGGCGTGGCCGTGGGCTAGAGCAGGCTGCAAACGGCCGCCGTCGCGCGTGTAGACTGTGGCGATGGCGCGAGTCCAGAAGCAGAAAAAGGTGGCCGACGGTGGCATCGCGGCGGTGCAGGCCCGGATCCGCGAGGCGGGGCTGCGCTGCACAACCGCGCGGGTCGCCGTGCTCGAATACCTGATCTCCGCCAGCGGCCCGCTCAGCCATGCCGAGGTGTCGGACGCGGTCGGGCACAAGGGCTTCGACCGGGCCACGATCTACCGCAACCTCACGGAGCTCACCGAGGCGGGCCTCGTGTCCCGCGTGGAGCTTGGCGACCACGTGTGGCGGTTCGAGCTCAAGCGCGGCGGCCACGGCCATGCGAAGGGAGAGGATCATCCCCACTTTCTCTGCACGAGCTGCGGCGAGGTGTCGTGCCTCGACGACGTCGACGTGGCGATCACGCCGAAGCCTGGCCGGGAGCGCTCAGCGGCCAAGGCGAAGCTGGGCCGGGGCAAGGCCGCCAAGGGGTCAGCTCCATCGCGGTCCATCCGCTCCGTGCGCGAGGTCCTGCTCAAGGGCCAGTGCGGCAAGTGCGGCGACGAGTGAGGCGTGGCCCACGTGGGTCAGCCGCCGAAGGCTTCGCGGGCGTTCGTGCAACACACGGCCGTGACGAGGCCGTCGAGCCAGTCGCGGCGGTCGGGCAGCCGGCCTGTCGCCACGTCGCTGCCGATGAGGTCGCAGAGGATCCGCCGGAAATACTCGTGACGCGGATAGGAGAGG
>JBJSZP010000092.1:0-1863 GCA_046090365.1 Planctomycetia bacterium | reverse complement strand
GGCTGCGCTTGCCTGCATACGCCGGCTCAATGGTAGGGGCAACCCCTCGCCTCCCCTTTCCAGTTGAGGAGGCTCGGGGCTGCCCATGCCCTCGAGCGGGCTATGGGAGCGAGCGTAGCCATGGATGGCGAAGCGAAGCGGACATGCAGAGAGCCGAAGCCTGGAGGGCTGAGGCGAACGTCCGGCGAGAGGGTCTGGGCAGTCACGAGCCGGTGCGCATTCAATAAAGGCAGTGACAGGCTGAAGCCTGTCCTACGACCGGGGAGCGGCAGTAGCAGGACAGGGCGAACGGTTTGAGGGCGCCGTGATACAACAGCAGGCTTCGAGGAGCGTCTCGTGCCTGATGTGATTCCGAAAGTCGTCGTCGTCGGCCGGCCGAATGTCGGCAAGTCGAGCCTGTTCAACTGGCTCGTGGGGAAGCGCATCGCCATCGAGGATCCGACCGCGGGCGTGACCCGCGACCGGCTCGTGCAGCGGATCGAGCTCGACGGGCGGATCGTCGACCTCGTCGACACCGGCGGGATGGGGTTCGACGACCCCGACGGCCTCACGAGGCAGATCGACGCCCAGATCGAGTCGGGCCTGGCCGACGCGGCGCTCGTTGTGTTCGTCGTCGAGGTGCGGGGCGGCCTGCTGCCGGCCGACCGCGACGTGGCGGCCCGGCTGCGGAAGAGCGGGGCCAGCGTGCTGCTCGTGGCGAACAAGGCCGACGACCCGAAGTTCGACGTCCAGGCGCACGAGTTCGACGCCCTCGGCTTCGGGGAGCCGCTCGTGGTGAGCGTGCGGCAGAACCGCCACCGCGACGAGCTCGTGGAGGCGATCGTCGAACGGCTGCCCGAGGCGTGGCCGGAAGAGGCGGAGCAGGCCGAGCTTCCTGAGATGAAACTCGCGATCGTGGGGCGGCGGAACGTCGGCAAGAGCACGTTCGTGAATGCGCTCGCCCGCGAGGAGCGGGTGATCACGAGCCCCGTCGCCGGCACGACCCGCGACAGCGTCGACGTGCGGTTCGAGGTCGACGGCCACTCGTTTCTCGCGATCGACACGCCGGGCCTGCGCCGGGCGAAGAGCCGCAAGAGCGACATCGACTTCTACTCCACGCACCGCGCCCAGCGGAGCATCCGCCGGGCCGACGTCGTGCTCCTGTTCTTCGACGCGTCCGAGCCGATCGGCAAGGTCGACAAGCAGCTCGCCGACACGATGTGCGAGGAGTCGAAGCCGGTGGTGCTCGTCGTCAACAAGTGGGATCTCTACGCCGGGGGCGTGCAGCAGAAGGAATGGGTGGAGTACCTCCGCGAGACGTTCCGCACGATGCCGTGGGCGCCGATCGAGTTCGTGACGGCGACCCGGGGCCGCAACGTGAAGGCCGTGGTCGACACGGCGCAGCGGCTCTTCCGCCAGAGCCGCACGCGGGTGCCCACCGCGAAGCTGAATGCGATCGTGCGGGCGGCGATCGAAGCCAACCAGCCCCCGGCCGATCCCCGCGGCAAGCCCGTGCGGATCTTCTACGCCACGCAGGTGGAGAGCGCGCCCCCGACGATCGTGCTCTCCACGAGTGCGCCCAAGAGCGTGTCGGATCCCTACCGGCGCTATCTCCTCGGCGTGCTCCGGAAGCACACGCCATTCCACGAGGTGCCGATCAAGCTCCTCGTCCGCGGTCGCACCTCCGAAGCACCCGAGTAGGACCGGCTTCAGCCTGTCTCTGGCTTACCTCGACTCGCCCAATCCGGCTCGGGGTTGCCCCGTACCACCTCGCCGGACGCTCACTGCGCCCATCCATGGGCTTCGTTCGCTCGGAGTCACAGGCGCTGCGCCATCCATGGCTCCGCTGGTGACTCACGCCGGCTCAATGGTAGGGGCAACCCC
>JBJSZP010000091.1:0-2975 GCA_046090365.1 Planctomycetia bacterium | reverse complement strand
TCGACCTCGGCCACAAGGCCGTCGCCAGCGAGATGCCGCAGCCGCGGGTGCGGATCTTCGGCCTCGAAGACGCCGCCTTCCCCATGCACAGCGAGGAACACCTCGTGGTGGAGACGCCGCGGGCCGCCGCGTTTCCCGTCGGGACGGTGCTCTATGCCCTGCCGCGGCACGTCTGCCCGACCGTGGCCCTCCACGAGCATGCGGTGGCGGTGCACGACGGCCGCGCCGCCGAGCGGTGGCACGTCGCCGCCCGCACCCGCCGGATCACGACCTGACCTGGTCGAGCCGGCATCACGACGACCTCCCGCCATGGCCCGGCTCGCCCCGGAAGCCTGCGCGAAACCCGGATGAGTCGTCGACCATGGCCGCCGTTTCCAGTAGGCTCATCCCCCACACCCACAGGAGCAACCAGCGTGCGGGCGGCCATCATCGGCATCGGAGCGATCGCGCGGCTTCACGCGAAGGCGTTGGCCGACATCCCGGGAATCGAACTCGTCGCGGCCTCCTGCCGGACCGAGGAAAAGGGCAAGGCCTTCGCCGCGGAGTTCGGCTGCACATGGCATGGCGATGCGGCGAGGATGCTCCGCCGCGAGAAACCCGATTTCGTCACGGTGGCCACGCCGTCGGGGGCGCATCTCGACGCCGTGATGGCGGCGGTGCGCCGCGGGGTGCACGTGATCTGCGAAAAGCCGCTCGAGATCACGCTCAAGCGGATTGACCGGATGATCGCCGCGGCCGCGAAGGCCGGCATCACGCTCGGCGCCATCTTTCCGCAGCGGTTCAATCCCGTCGTCCGCGCGGTGCATGACGCGGCCGCCGCCAGCCGCTTCGGCCAGCTTGCCATCGCGGCCAGCTACGTGCCCTGGTGGCGCGACGACGCCTATTACGGCCCCGGCCGCTGGCAGGGCACGAAGGCGCTCGACGGCGGCGGGGCCCTCATGAACCAGTCGATCCACGGCGTCGATGCCCTGCAGTGGATCGTCGGCGCCACGATGCCGGGGCTCGCGCCGGGCGAGAATCCGGTCGAGAGTGTGATGGCGCTCACGGCCGTGCGGGCCCACGACGCCGAGCGGCTCGAGGTCGAAGACACCTGTGTCGCCGTGCTGCGGTTCAAGAACGGAGCCCTGGGGCAACTGCTCGCCGCGACAAGCCTCTATCCCGGCCAGTTGCGCCGGTTTCTCTTCGGCGGCCGCGACGGCACCGCGGAGATCCTCGAGGAGCAGCTCGTGACCTGGCGGTTTCGGAGCGAGGGAGCGGGCGACGAATCCACCCGTGCCACGTTCGGCAGTGCGAGCGGCACCAGCGGCGGCGCCGCCGATCCGATGGCGATCAACTATTCCTGCCACACCCGCAACTTCGAAGACTTCATCGCGGCCCTCGAGGCAGGCCGCACTCCCGCACTCGACGGCCTCGAAGGCCGCAAGGCGGTGGCGATCGTCGAGGCCTGCTACAGATCGGCGCGGACGGGCCGGGTGACGAAGGTTGATTGACCGCCGGCTTCGCGACATCGCCAACGAAGCAGGAACAATCCCCACCCACCCCAGCGGCATCCCGTCATGGCCGACCTGCGGCGAACGAGTCCCACCAAGGCTGGAAGGCGGACGGGGTGGGATTCGAACCCACGAGCCGCTTTCGCGACTGCCGGTTTTCAAGACCGGTGCATTCAACCGCTCTGCCACCCGTCCGAGGCTTACCTCCTCCAAAGATACTGCGCGGCCGGCAGATGCGCCCGGCTTTGACTGAAATCGGGCCGTTTCTTACAGTTTCGGCTTTCCCCGAACACGGAGAGGCACGCGACCCATGGGCGGCATCAGCAATCGGATGAAGGAGATCAAGCGGCGTCGGCACCGCCGGCAGAAGGTGGCCAAGTTTCAGACGAAGCTGAAGAAGGCGACCACGAGCGAGAAGCAGGCGATGGCGGAGAAGCTCCGCAAGATGACGCCGGGCGCCGAGGCGCTGATCGCCAAGATGGGGCTCACCGAGCGCAAGCGCGGTTAATGTAGGACAGACTTCAGTCTGTCGGATTGAGTGACAGGCGAAAGCCTGTCCTACGTGGCCGTGAACGTGAAGCCGTCCTGGACGAAGTCGATCCGCACGGTGCTCCCCTCCGGAAACTTGCCAGAAAGCAGTTCGCGGGCGAGCTCGTTCTGGAGTTGCTGCTGGATCACCCGCTTCAGCGGCCGGGCGCCATACACCGGGTCGTAGCCGAGCCGGGCGATCTCGTCGAGCGCGCCATCGGTGCACTCGAGCGTGATCCCCGCCTTCTCCGCCTGCTTCACGAGCCGCTTCATCTGGATGTCGACGATCCGGCGGATGTGCCTCTTGTCGAGCGGGTGAAACACGATCGTCTCGTCGATGCGGTTCAAGAACTCCGGGAGGAACCGGGCCTGGAGGGCCTCCTTCACGGCGTCGCGCACCTCCTGCTCGCCGCCTCCTTCCTTCGTGATCTCCTGGATCGCCTGGCTGCCGACGTTGCTCGTCATCACCACGATCGTGTTCGTGAAGTCGACGGTGTGGCCGAGGCTGTCGGTGAGCCGCCCGTCGTCGAGCACCTGCAGCAAGACGTTGAACACGTCGCGGTGGGCCTTTTCCATCTCGTCGAGCAAGACGACGGAGTAAGGCCGGCGGCGCACGGCTTCCGTGAGCAGGCCGCCCTCCTCGTAGCCGACGTAGCCTGGGGGCGCGCCGATGAGCCGGGCGACGGTGTGCTTCTCCATGAATTCGCTCATGTCGATCCGCACCATCGCGTTTTCGTCGTCGAACAGCACCTCGGCGAGCGCCTTGCAGAGCTCCGTCTTTCCGACGCCGGTCGGCCCCAGGAAAATGAACGACCCGATCGGCCGGTTCGGATCCTGGAGCCCGGCCCGGCTGCGGCGCACGGCGTCGCTCACCGCCTCCACGGCCTCCTCCTGCCCAACGACCCTCTGGTGGAGCCGCTCCTCGAGCACGAGTAATTTCGCCCGCTCCGTCTCGAC
>JBJSZP010000090.1:0-567 GCA_046090365.1 Planctomycetia bacterium | reverse complement strand
AGTAGTCGTCGTGGTCGCGGTCATACTTGCGGCACAGTTCGTCGCAGCCGTGGCCGGCCGTGCAGGCGAAGGCGCCGAGGTAGTCCTTGCGGCCGCTCTCCACCGGGGCCACGAAATCGGCGAGGGCGTGGAACGCGTCCTGGCCCTTGCGCTCCCACTGCTGCCGCAGCGTGTGCACGCGGCCGAGTTCGGTGGCACGCGACTCGTCGGTGAACAGGATGATGTCGTCGCCGGTCGAGTTCGCCGCGAAGAAGCCGTAGGCGGCCTTCGAGACGAGCGCGTCCGACCGCACGATCTCGTCGAGCATCCGCATGGCGTCGCCGTGCAGCTTCCGCGCCTCGGTGCCCACGACGGGATCGGCGAAGATCGCCGGATGCTTGCCCTTGAGCTCCCAGGAGAGGAAAAACGGCGACCAGTCGATGTAGGGAATGAGCTCTGCGAGCGGGATCTTCTCGAGCGTCCGCACGCCGAGGAACTCGGGCACGTCGATCGGGGCCGTGGCCCAGTCGGTGGTCCAGCGCTTCTCGCAGGCCGTGGCGTATGGCACGAGCTTCGTCTCCTGCCGGC
>JBJSZP010000089.1:0-9237 GCA_046090365.1 Planctomycetia bacterium | reverse complement strand
TCGCCGGCCCACACCTCCGGGGCGTCGGCCTGGGCCAGAAACTCGCGGCTGTAGCCCTGGGCGCCGTAGTCGAAGCGAGGGGTTGCCCCTACCATTGAGCCGGCGTGAGTCACCAGCGGAGCCATGGATGGCGCAGCGCCTGTGACTCCGAGCGAACGAAGCCCATGGATGGGCGCAGTGAGCGTCCGGCGAGATGGTAGGGGCAACCCCGAGCCGGATTGGGCCAGTCTCGATTGATTCACTTCAGGAGATCGTCGCATGACCGATGCCGTGATTGAGAAGAAGCTGCCGGCCCGGCGGGATGTGCCCGTGGGCGACACGTGGGATCTCGCGAGCCTGTTCTCGTCGGACGCCGAGTGGGAGGCGGCGCTTGCAGAGTGGGAGAAGATGATCCCCGGCTTCGACGCGTTCGCCGGCACGCTCGGCTCGGCGCCGGAGCGGCTCGCGGAATGCCTCGCGCTCGACGTGGTCGTCGATCGGGCGGGCGACCGGCTCGGCACCTATGCCCACCTGCGAGCGAGCGAGGATCAGGCGTCGCCCGAGCCGCAGCGGATGGTGGGGCGGTTTCAGCACGTGGCCACGCGGGCGGGCGAGCGGGCGAGCTTCATCAGGCCGGAGATCATGGCGATCCCGCCGGCGACGCTGGCCGCGTGGCTCGAACTGCCGGTGCTCGCCGACTACCGGCTCTCGCTCGAGCGGCTCGTGCGCACGCGGCCGCACGTGCTCTCCGAGGCGGAGGAGAAGCTGCTCGCGATGCAGGGCACGTTCGCCGGGACAGCGGGGCGGGTGTTTCGGCAGCTGACCGATGCGGACCTGAAGTTCGGGAGCGTCACGACGGGGAAGGGGGAGCGGGTCGAGCTCTCGAACGCCACGTTCATCACGCTGCTCCACGACACGGCGCGGGACGTGCGGCGGACGGCGTTCCATCAGTACTACGCCCAGTACGAGGCCCATGCCAACACGCTCGCCGCCACGCTCTCAGGCTCCGTCGAGCGCGACGTCTACTCGGCGCGGGTGCGAAACTATCCGAGCGCCGTCGAGGCGGCCCTGTTCGGCGACAACGTGCCGCTGGCCGTCTACGACCAGCTGATCGCCGCCGTGCGTGCCAACCTGCCGGTCGTGCACCGCTACTACGACGTACGGAAGCGGATCCTCGGCCTCGACGAGATCCATCACTACGACTGCTACGTGCCGCTCGTGCCGGAGCTCGAGAAGAAGCACACGTGGAACGAGGCCGTGCAGGTCGTGGTCGAGTCCCTGCGGCCGCTCGGGGCCGACTACTGCGGGCGGCTCGAGCGCGGGCTCTCGGGCCGGTGGTGCGACCGGTATCCGAACGCCGGCAAGCAGTCGGGCGCGTTCAGCTCGGGCACGTACGACTCCGATCCGTACATCCTCATGAACTTCCAGGAGGATGCGGTCGAGCACGTGTTCACGCTCGCCCACGAGGCGGGCCATTCGATGCACACGCGGTATTCGGCAGAGGCCCAGCCCTTCCAGTATTCGGGCTACACGATCTTCGTGGCGGAAGTGGCCAGCACGTTCAACGAGCAGCTCCTCACGCGGCTGTTGATCGAGCGGGCGACGTCGCCGAAGGAGCGGGCCGCGATCATCGCCCGCGAGATCGACTCGATTCGGGCGACGATCGTGCGGCAGACGATGTTCGCGGAGTTCGAGCGGCAGACGCACGCCTCGGCCGAGGCGGGCGAGCCGCTCACGCTCGAGCGGCTGCGGACGATCTACCGCGGGCTTCTCGACGCCTACTTCGGCCCCCGCTTCGCGATCGACCCGCAGCTCGAGCTGGAATGCCTGCGGATTCCGCACTTCTACAACGCGTTTTACGTCTACAAATACGCCACGGGCCTGTCGGCGGCGATCACGCTCGCGAAGAAGGTGGCCGAGGGGGGCGCGAAGGAACTCGAGGCATACCTCCGGTTCCTCAAGGGAGGCTGCTCGAAGTGGCCCCTCGACCTCCTCCGCGACGCGGGCGTAGACCTGGAGAAGCCCGAGCCGGTCGCCACGGCCCTGCACCAGTTCGGCCACCTCGTCGACGAACTCGACGGGCTGCTCTGAGTTGCCGGGCGCGCGCCGGCTTCTGGCTCCCCATATTCGCATGTGCGACGGCTTCAGGCTGTCATGCCCTGTCTGGTGCGCGCCGGCTCGGGGTTGCCCCGTACCACCTCGCCGGACGGTCGCTGCGGGCCTCCAGCCCTCCGCTCGCTCGACTCCGGCTGCGCTGCGCCATCCATGGCTGCGCTTGCCTACATACGCCGGCTCAATGGTAGGGGTAACCCCTCGCCTCCTCTTTCCAGTTGAGGAGGCTTCAGGCTCCCCGTGTCCCGGGAGCCGGCGTGAGTCGGGCACCGATTCGCTGCAGGCGAATTGGTCGGCGAAGCCATGGATGGCGCAGCGCCTGTGACTCCGAGCGAACGGAGCCCATGGATGGGCGCAGTGAGCGTCCGGCGACGGGATACGGGGAGCCTGAAGCCGGCGCGCCACCTATGGACCAAGGCAGTGACAGGCGGGACGCCTGTCTTACGCGCGTTACTGCACGCGGCCAGGGAGGGCGGCGGTCGGGTACGAGGTCGGCCGGATCGGGGCCGACTGCCACGAGGTGGTGTGGCTCGTGGGTTCGAGGAGCCGCGGGAAGGCGCCGGTGGCGGCGCCGGGGCCGCTGCCGGGAACGACGGGCATCGTGGCCGGGCCCGTCGGGGCCGAGGTGGCCGGATTCGTGCCCGAGGTGGTGCCGCTGCCCGAAGTCGTGCCGGTGCCGGGCACGAGGCTCGGCGGCTGCAGGGCGGGCTGCCGCACCGCGGGCGGGGCGGCATACGGAGAGGGGGCGACGGCCGAGCCGGTCGTCCCGTTCGTCTGGCCGGTCGTCGAGCGGGGCAGTTCCGGGATCGGCTTGAGCGACGGCGCGGGCTGGAGCGCCGGCGGCGTCGTCGGCTGGAGCATCGGGGCGGTGGGGGCCGGCGTGGCGTAGGTGCCGGCCTGCGGCACGATCTGCTGCTGGAACGTCGGCTGCGGCATCATGGGCTGCGGCGGAGCGGTCTGCGGCACGAAGCCCTGCGGCAGCGTGGGCGCGGCGATGCTCGTCTGGCCCGGGATCATCTGCTGGGGAATGTCGGCGCCGGCGGAGCCCCATGCCTGCGGGGTCGTCTGGATGGGCGCGGCAAACTGGCTCGCGGCAGGGGCGGCGGGATAGGCCGGCGCGGCCGCGGCGGGCGGTGCACCATACGCCGGAGTGCCGTAAGCCGGTGCGCCGTAGGCCGGCGCGGCGGGCTGCATCTGCACGTACTTCGTCGAGTACACGGCACGATACTGCGTCACCGGCACGTTCACGGCCTGCTGCACGTAATTCGTCACCTGCTGCATGCACTCGCGGGTGCAGCCCGTGCAGGGATCGATTTCGCACGAGGGCTTGTAGGCAGTGACGGGAACGCACTGATACTGCGTGCGGTAGGTCGTCTCGGGAACGTAGCTCACCTGTTGGACCGGCACCACGACGGGGGGTGGCGGGGCGGGCACGGGCGCGGCGACGGGGGCCATCACGGGCGCCACGGCGTAGGCGGGCGGCGCCTTGCGAAAGCACGAGGCACAGCCGGCGAACAGGCCATCGAGGCAGCACTGCGCCTCGGCAAACCGCGGCTGGAAGGATGCGGCGGCGCTGGCGAGCAGCAGCACGGGGATCCAACGTCGCGTGTTCATGTCAGACTCCTTCGATCGGGTGCGGCGGCATCCGCCCGGAAACCCCGGGCGCGTCCGCCTTCTTCGCGGTCACCCAAGCCTAGGTTCCGCTTTGGGGTGCACGCTCGAAAAAAATCGAGGCGCACTTCATGAATTTGCCGCCGTGCGCCGTCACGACCGGCACCGCCGCCACAGGCCGTACGACCGGCCCGTCAGGCGGTGGCCCCGCGGCCGGCGCGCGCCCGGGCCTCGAACGTGTCGTAGAGCAGAAACAACGCCTCGCGGATGTTCCCCGCGGCCCTGCCGAAGGCGTGCTGCATGTCTGCCTCGTCGATGAGCCGTTCCGTGGCGTCGCCGCACGGCAGCCTGGCCACGATCGCCCCAAGCACGGCCGGCGTCGTCGTGCACTGCCAGAGCGTCGGCAGCGGGCCGATCCGGTGGGCCGTGACGAGCAGCCTCACCCACACGGCGGCGGCGCACCATCTGACGACGAGAGCCCACGGCCACCCGAGCCGCTCCCAGCTGTCGACGCACACGATGTCGCCACGCCGTGCCCGGGCCACCGTCGCCAGCAGCGCGATGGCATCGCTGGCCCGCGAGATCCGCACCCGCACCACGCGCCGGCCTTCCGCCTCGAGCGCATCGGTCAGATGGCCGAGGAGCGTGGTCTTACCGCTGCCGTGCGGCCCCACGATCGCCCCGGACCCGGCGATGTCGGTCAGCCGGGTGAGCACGCGGGCAAGATCGACCGGCCGTCCGGCCTCGTCGAGGGAGGGCAGCCGGCCGGGCCGCACGTGCCGCGTGCAGAACGGGTTGCCGACCGCCGTGTCCACCGCTGCAGTCACGTGAGTCGCTCCACGGTGCCGCGGACGGGCGCGATCGCGCCGAGTTCGAAGACGTGCTCGGAAACGAAGTCGCGGCCGGAGGCGAAGAACAGCCTGATCCGCACGCACCACCGGACCTTGACGATCACTCCCTCGTAGGAGAGCGGGCTCTCCGGAAGCTGGACGCTCAATGCACCGGAGGGAAAGGCTTCAGAACGGTGCGCCGCATCGTCGAGCCGCTCGAAATGGTGGACGGAGAGATCCTCTTCCCCTTTTCCTTCGGTGTACCAGAGGACCGATCGCTCCAGGGCGCGCACCGACTCGGGCGACACGCCCTCCACGTCGTAGCGCACGGCCAACTGCTCCTCAGGCGCATACACCCGGGCCGCCCGGTCGAACTGCACGCTCACCCGGGGCATGACCTGCTGGGCGGCCCCGTTCGCTCCCTCGCGCCCCGTCATCGGAGCACCTCGTCGGCGGCGGCCGGCGGCTGAACCTCGGCCAGCGGCTCCCCGATCGCCGGGTAGACCACCAGGGGAAACACGCGGGTGAATGCGGGCCACCGCTCAGGCCGCCCCGCCACCACAATCCGCCAGCGCACGGCATTGTGCTCGGAGGCGAAGGAGTGCATCGCGCCGGCCGGAATCGTGACCGTGACATGCGTCTCGAACCGCACGCCCGGTGTGATCTGCACGTCTTTCCATTCCTTCACCAGCTCCCGCCACACGATGATCCGTTCGGTACGGGTGTCGGTGCCCTGGCGAAACGACGCCATCTCCTCGACCTCGAGCGTGAGCACGAGCGACGCGAACGTGCCCGCTCCACCCTGGGCGAGGAGCACGTCGTAGCTGCCGCCTGGCAACAGCGGATGGTCGGATATCTCGAGCTGCGTGGTGCCGACGGCGGTCGTGAGGAACAGGCGGCGGACGAACAGCACCACCCCCGCCACGCCCACCGCGAGAAACGGCACGAGCACCGCCAGCAACACCCATTCGACGCGGCCACTCAACAGGTCGAGGCCCGCACCGACTGCGAGCACTCCCAGCACGGCATTCCACAGCACCGCGAACAGGCCCATGCCCACAAGCGTCCAGCTCTCGGGGCTCTCGATCGGCAGGCGATACCGGAGGATCGTGCCGGGCGAGTTGACGAGGTCGTCGCACGTCGGCACGCCGGGGGGCGGCCGGCGCGCGTCCGCAGGCGGGGTCATGCTCTCGATGAGGTTCGCCAGACCCTCCGCCGCAGCCCGGCGTTCCTCCGACTTTCCCCACCCGCGCACGATCCGCAGGAGCCCGGAGGCGCCGAAGGCGAGAAGGGCCCCGGGAATCAACAGGCTGAAGAGCCACAGCCACCACCGCGCCCAGGGCAGCCCCGTCGCCTCGGAGCCGATGCCGAGGGAGCCCGTGACCAGCAGGCCGGCAAAGCAGAGCCCGGCCGCGACCATGGCGGCGTAAAACACCGCCTCGCCGAACGAGCCCCAGGCCTGCGACCCGGTGCGGCGGTGCCCCCGCTTCTTGCCGAAGAATCGCGGCAATCTCACAGGCACACTCCTCCGGGCAGGGACGCGCTCGGGCGAACGCGCCCGACGAGGGCCGCGCCGCTCGCCCCCGCATTATGCGCTCGCCCCCGGGAGGCCGCCCGGGGCGGCGGTCAGGCCAGCGATTCCTGGCGATCGTCGGCCGGCTCGGCGGCCCCCGGCACGGGCGACCGCGAGGCGCGGAAGAACCCGATCTTCTCGAGCGAGCGATACACCTCCTCGAGCGTCTTCTCTCCGAAATTCGAGATCGAGAGCAGGTCGGCACGCGTGCAGTTGAGCAGGTCGTGCACCGTGAAGATGCCCTTCTCCTCGAGGCAGTTGGTCGTGCGCACCGAGAGGCCGATCTCGGCCGTGCTCATCTCGAGCTTTTCGGCCATTTCGTCGGTCTGGGTCAGATTCTTGTAGGGGATGCGTGGCATGTGGGGGTCCCTCCCGATGGTTCCAGGTCCGTCGTCCAGTGAAAGTCCATGATCGCGTCCGTGATGAGGCGCCGACGGCACGGCCGCGAAAGCCTCCGCTTCCGCGAATGCCGCACGAGCCGACACCGTCGGGGGCGGAATATAATCGAACTGGCACAAATCCGGCTACCTGTTTCCGCCTGCATGCTAGCACCGCTTCCGTGACGCTTCCGGCCCTCGCCGACCTCAACGACTCCCAGCGGCAGGCCGCCGCGCACGTGGACGGCCCCCTGCTCGTGCTGGCCGGCCCGGGCAGCGGCAAGACCCGCGTGGTCACCCGCCGCATCGCGCACCTCATCTCCGAGGGGATCCCGCCGCGCCAGATCGTCGCGCTCACGTTCACGAACAAGGCGGCCGACGAGATGCGCCGGCGCGTCACGGCGCTCGTCGGGCCGCAGCCTGTCGAGATGGGCACGTTCCACCGGTTCGCCGCCCGTCTCCTGCGCCGCCACGCGAGCCTCGTCGGGCTCACGAGCGACTACTCGATCCTCGACCCCGACGACGCCGGCGCGGTGCTCAAGCGGGCCGCCCGCAAGCTCGGCCTGTCCCTCACGCACACGCCGATCGACCGACTCGCCGGCACCATCAGCCGCGCGAAGAACGACCTGCTCACCCCCGAGACCTTCTCGCCCCGCTGGGGCCGGCCCGCCGACGAGGTGGCCCTCCGGCTCTGGCCCGTGTACCAGGAGCTCCTCCTCGCGGCCAACTCGGTCGACTTCGACGACCTGCTCGTGCACGCCGCCCGCCTGCTCACCGACAATCCCGAATTGCGGGCCCTGCTCGACGCCCGCCACCGCTACATCCTCGTCGACGAATACCAAGACACCAACGCCGCGCAATACTGCATCGTGCGCGGGCTCTCCATCGACCATCCCAACCTCGCCGTGACCGGCGATCCCGACCAGGCGATCTACGGCTGGCGCGGGGCGAGCATCCGCAACATCCTGGAGTTCGAACGCGACTACCCCACCGCCCGGGTCGTGAAGCTCGAGCACAACTACCGCAGCACCGCCAACATCCTCGGCACTGCCGACCGGCTCATCGCCCACAACTCGCGCCGCAAGCCGAAGCGGCTGGTGACCGACGCCGCCCCCGGCGCGCGGGTGCGGATCGTGCTCGACGCCACGAGCCGCGACGAGGCCGACCGCATCGCCGACGAGATCGCCGCGGGCGTCCGGGCCGGCAGGTCGCCGCGCGACTACTGCGTGCTGTTTCGCACGAACGCCCTGTCGCGGTCGCTCGAAGTGGCCCTGCGCGGCCGCAGCGTGCCCTACCAGCTCGTCCGCGGGCTCGAGTTCTTCAAGCGGCGCGAGATCCGCGACGTCGTCGCCTGGCTCCGGCTCCTGAAGAATCCACGCGACGACGAGGCCTTTTCCCGCGTGGTGAACGTGCCCCCCCGCGGCATCGGCCGGCAGTCGCTCGATCTGCTCGCGGCCTGGGCGGAGGACCACCGCGTGAGCCGCCTCGAGGCCGCCGCCCGCGCTGCGGCGATTCCCGGCCTCGCGAAGCGGGCCGCCAAGGCCCTCGGCGAGTTCGGTCGGCTCCACGCCGGCCTCGCTACGGTGGCCGCCGCGGATCCCAGCGTGGCCGGGCTCCTCGAGGCCGTCCTCGATCGCACCGGCTACCGGGCGTGGCTCGCCGACGACGGGATCGACGAGGAGGGGGAAGACCGCGTCGCCAACGTCGAGGAGCTCCTCACCGCCGCGCAGCAGTTCGACCAAGACTTCGCCAGCCGGCCGCCGGAAAGCGTGGAGCCCGAGGCCGACGCGCTCGGCACGTTCCTCGAGACGACGGCCCTCGTGGCCGACACCGACGTGTGGGATCCCGCCAGCGAGCGGGTGGCCCTGATGACGCTCCACGCGGCCAAGGGGCTCGAGTTTCCGGTCGTGTATCTGATCGCCATGGAAGACGGCATCCTCCCGCACGAGCGGAGCCTCGATCATCCCGACCAGCTCGAGGAGGAACGCCGGCTCGTGTTCGTGGGCATCACGCGCGGGATGCAGGAGGTGCACGCCAGCTGCGCCCGGATCCGCGACTACCGCGGCACGCGCCGGATCTCGGCCCCGAGCGTGTTCCTCACGGAGATGACCGGCAGCGAAACGGAACTCACCGGCGCCGAGGCGCCCCTCTCGGGAAACCTCTCCGCCGACTTCCACGACGACGCCCCGGCGCGGCGTCCGTGGAACGACGTCGACGACACGTCGCAGCTCGCCGCCGGCCCGGCCGACGAAGACATCTCGCAGGACATCCCCTCCGCCGCCCCGCCCACGACGAAGCGGCCGCGCCCGGCCCGCGAGCGCGCCTTCCAGACCGCGGCCGAACTGGCCGCGAAGCTCGGCGGGCCACCGCTCGCGAAGCACACCTACACCGCTGGCCAGCGGGTCCGGCACGTGGAATATGGCGAGGGTGTGATCTCCGGCATCAGCGGCACGGGCCCGCGGTCGGTGGGCACCGTGATCTTCGACGGCCCGGCAGGCACGCGCAAGTTCATCCTCGGCCACGGCTCGCTCGAGCCGGTGGAGTAGGCGCGGGGTTCGGGCTCCCTGTATGCCATTTGGGACAGGCTTCGGCCTGTCATGGCTGTTCTCAGCGCGCGCCGGCTCGGGGTTGCCCCCACCATCTCGCCGGACGCTCACTGCGCCCATCCCTGGGCTCCGTTCGCTCGGAGTCACAGGCGCTGCGCCATCCATGGCTCCGCTGGTGACTCACGCCGGCTCAATGGTAGGGGCAACCC
>JBJSZP010000088.1:0-3606 GCA_046090365.1 Planctomycetia bacterium | reverse complement strand
GGGCTTCAAGCGGCTCATGCTCGACGACGAGCGGCAGATCGCCCGCAACCTCGTGGAGAAGCTGACGGCGCACCTCACGGGCGCGGAGATCGAGTTTGCCGACCGGGCCGCGGTGGAGGAGATCCTCGACCGCACGGCGGCTGGCGGCTACGGCATGCGGAGCATCCTGGAGGCGGTCGTTCAAAGCCGGCTGTTCACCCACAAATGACCCAAGGAGTTCAAGCCATGAGTGCGTTCCACAGATTCGGCGTGCTGACGCGGCGGGCGATCCCGCGGCGGGCCCTCCTCAAGGGCACGGGCGTCGCGCTCTCGCTGCCCCTGCTCGACGCGATGCGGCCGGCGCTCGCGGCCGAGACACCGCCACCGATGCGGTTCGTCGGGGTGCTCAACTACCTCAGCTTCCACACGCCTTACCTGTTTCCGGCGGAGGCGGGCCCCGACTACAAGCCCACCCGCTACCTCGAGCCGCTCCAGCCGCACCGGGCCGACTTCACGGTCATCTCCGGCCTCAACCACCCCGACGTCCGCGACGGGCACTCCTCCGACAAGTCGTTCTTCACCGGCGCGCCGCATCCCGCAGCGCCGGCCTTCCGCAACACGATCTCGCTCGACCAGCTCGCCGCCGAGGCGTTCGGCCGCGAAACCCGCTACCCGTCGCTCAACTTCTCGACGAGCGGCTCCCACAGCTGCAGCTACCTGCGGAGCGGCGTGTCGATCCCGCCGGAGACGAGCCCGGCGCGGGCCTACGCGCGGCTGTTCATCGATGGCAGCCCGGAGGAGGTGGCGCAGGAGGTGGCCCGCGTGCGCGAGGGGCGGTCGATCCTCGATCGCGTGGCGAGCGCGGCCGACCGGCTGCGGCGCGACGTGGGCGCCGCCGATCGCGACAAGCTCGACCAGTATTTCGAGAGCGTCCGCGACCTGGAGACGCGGATGGTGCGGCTCGAGGACTACGCCCGTCTGCCCAAGCCGAAGCCAGGGGGAGCGCCGGTCAAGGATCCCGGCCCCGGCGAAAACACGGCGCGGTTCGGCGTGATGCTCGACGTGGCCCGGCTGGCCCTGCAGACCGACCTCACGCGGATCGTCACGCTGTACTTCGTCGAAACATCGAAGACGCCCTCGGAGCCGAAGGCCTCGTTCTCGCACCACGAGCTCAGCCACCACGGCAAGGATGCGGGCAAGATCGAGAAGCTCGCGGTGCTCGAGCGCGACGTGCTCCTCGAATGGGGCCGGTTCATCGGCGGGCTCAAGGAGGCGCCCGACGGCAGCGGCCGGCTCCTCGACCGCACGATCTCGGTGGTGGGCGCGGGGATGGGCAACGCCTCGAGCCACGACTCGACGAACCTGCCGATCCTCGTGGCCGGCGGCCGCTTCAAGCACGGCAGCCATCTGGCCCACGACCCGAAGAGCCCGCCCCCCGTGTGCAACCTCTGGGTGCAGGTGCTCCACGAGCTCGGCGTGGAAGTGCCCGCGTTCGGCTCGAGCACCTCGGAAACGCTCACCGGATTCAGCGCGTGACGAAAAAGGTGGCTGCCACCTTTTTCATCCAGTTGAGGAGGCTCGGGGCTGGCCATGCCCTCGAGCGGGCTATGGGAGCGAGCGAAGCCATGGATGGCGAAGCGATGCGGACATGCAGAGAGCCGAGGCCTGGAGGGCCGAGGCGAACGTCCGGCGAGAGGGTCTGGGCAGTCACGAGCCGGCTCGCTCAATGAGGCATGACGGGCTCAAGCTTTCCCCACGTGCCAGCACACCGACTCCTGCCTATAATCAGGGCATGAAGACTCGAGTCCTCGCCATGGCCTGCGTGCTCGGCGCCGCGTTCGTCGCGGCCGAGGCGCTCGGCTGCCCGAACTGCAAGGACGGGATCGCCGCCAATGATCCCGAGGGGGCGAACCTCGCCCGGGGCTTCTTCTACAGCATCCTCCTCATGCTCGCGATGCCGCTCACGCTCGTCGGCTCGTTCGGCGCCTACGTTTGGCGCGAGATGCGCCGGCAGCAGCGGGCGGGCGCCTCGCAGCCGCCACAGCCGTGAGCGATCCCGTGCCGCCCGCCGACGTGCCCGCGAGCACCGGTGCGGGCCGGGCGCGGCGGCCGCCGCGCAACTACCTCGCCGGCCCGGAGCGGCGCCGGCTGTTCTGGCGGTTCATGCCCCCGGCGATCGTGCTGTTTCTCGCGCTCGGGTGGATCGAGCGCACGTGGCTGCGGCCGCCCGCGGCTCCGCCGCCGCCGCAGGTCGACACGCGGCTCGCGGATGCCACGGTCGAGCGCACGGTCGACGATGCCGTCGTCATCGAGGCGGACCCCGAGCCGTTCGTGGCGGAGGCCATCGAGGTCGGGGCCTCGGCCTCGAGCCTGGCCGAGGTCCGCGACGACACGGTGTTTCGCTCGGGCGACGAGGAGGCGTGGTTCCAGATCTGGATGACGCTCCGCTCGGGCGACGTCGAGGCGCTCCGCCGGTCGAACGCGCGGAGCGTGAGCTTTATCGAACTCTTCGGCCAGCCGCGGAGCTTCCGCGGCCGGCTGGTGCGGTTCAAGGGCACGGTCCACCGGCTGCAGAAGGTGGCTGCCCCGCCCAACGACTACGACATCACGGGCTATTGGCAGGCCTGGGTGGAGCCCGACGGGGGCCCCGCGTCGCCGATCGTGGTCTACTTCCTGCGGCTCCCCGAGGGGATGCCCCACGGGATGCGGGTCCGCGAGCCGGTCGAGGTGATCGGCTACTTCTTCAAGCGCTGGGCCTACGAGGCGAAGGACACGATCCGCAGGGCCCCGCTCGTGATGGCGCTCGAGCCCGTGTGGACGCCGCTGCCGCCGCCCCCGGCGGGCGGCACCACCATCGGCGGCTACGCGCTCCTGGCGATGGCCGGCTTCGTCGCCGCGACGCTCCTCGCCATCCGCCTCGCCAGCCGCGGCGCATTGCACCGGCCCACGGCCGAACCCGACAATCTCACCGCGGCGCTCGCCGACGTGGAGACCGTCTCGCCCGGCGAGGCGCTCGCCCGGCTGGCCGCGGCGGAACGGGCCGGCGAGGCGACACCACCACCGGTTCCGCCGGAAAGAACGCCATGAAAGGCACGGCACGGCTCGGCATGACAAACGCGTTCAGCCCCGCACGAAAACACTCCGTCGGTTCCGTTCTCCCCAAGAAGCTCCGGGCGGGAGCCCGGGGGTGGCGTTCGTGCACGCTCGTCGTCGCGCTGCTCATGATCGTCGCATCGGTCGCGCGAATCGCCGCTGCGGCCGACCGGCCGGCCGGCACGCCGGCCGACTACCTCACGACCTGGAAGCTCGACCGCCCGGCCCGCGCGGCGCTCGAGGCGCCGGGCCCGTGGAACTCGGAAAAGCTCCAGGTCTGTTTGCGGCTGCTTGCGCGGCTCGCGCTCGCCCCGCCCGACGCGTTCGCCGCCTGGGCCGATGCTGCGGCGCCCGTCGCCGGCGCGCTGCCGGAGCCGGGGGACGCCTTCGTGAGGCTCGAGGGGCAGGCCGTGTTCGCGGCCCCGCTCGCGCTGCCGCCGGAGCAGGCCGAGATCGCCAACCGCCCGGCGCTCGACATCGTGCGGGTGAAGACCGCCGCCGGCCTCGTCGACGTGATCACCGACGCGATCCCGA